>NZ_JBMVQP010000026.1:0-53672 GCF_050522425.1 Myroides sp. C6-3
CTAAAAAAGTATCAAGTTCGTCTCGTTATTTCTAATAGCCAAACACACATATAATGAAAATAAGAAAGGTTTATTTAGGTCTGTTATTGGGTGGATTTTTAGCCACTCAAAGTATAAGTGCTCAAGAGCCTATCAAAACACCTTTGGAGATTGCCGATGGTCACTATAAGCACTACGAATTTGTAGAGGCGGCTAAGGTGTACCAGAAGTTGATCCGCGGTGCTAAGACAGATAATTATATTTATTTACAATTAGCGGATTGTTATTACAACATATTTAATACAGTAGAAGCCGCGAAGTACTACGGCAAGGCTTTGGAGAAAGACCCTAGTTTGGATTCTGAGTTGTACTACCGCTATGCTCAGATGCTCAAAGCGAGTGGTCGCTATGATTCTTCCAATGCAGCGATGAAGAAATTCGCTGAGCGCAATCCTGAGGATCAACGAGCTATTGCGTTTTTGCGCGAGCCGGATTACATTCCTCGTTTACGAGCGCAAGAGGAGTTGTTTACCTTTGAAGAATCGGGGCTCAATGACCGTCAAGGGAATGATTTCGGTGCTTTCTTAACTACGGGTGACACGCTTTATTTTGCCTCTACCCGTGCGGGTAATAACTCGAAGAAGAAGTATGGTTGGGATAACCAAGGCTACTTGGATATCTACCAAGCGAAATACAAAAACGCTACGGATCCTTTGTATGATGTAGAACCTGTATCGGAATTGAATACGAAGTATCACGATGGTCCGTCTACCGTTACAGGAGATGGGCAGACGATGTACTTTGCCACGGAGAGTTTCCGCGCTGGTAAGTTTACCAAGAACAAAGCCAAGCTGGTAAAGCTAGGAAAAGTTAGTGTTTTTCGCGCAACAAGGAAGAAAGACAAGTGGACGGATTTTGAACCAGTACCGTTTAACGGAAGTGATTACTCCGTTAGTAACCCGAGTGTGAGCAAAGACGGTCGCACGCTTTACTTCTCTTCAGATATGCCTGGAACGATGGGAAGCACGGACATCTGGAAAGTGGATATTGATGAAGAGGGTAACTACGGAACTCCGATTAATATGGGAAGTCAGATTAATACCGAAGGTCGAGAGTCCTTCCCGTTTATTTCAGAAGACGGGAAGTTGTACTTTGCTTCTGATTCTCGTAAGGGCTTTGGCGGATTGGATGTTTACGTGGTAGACTTGGCCATCCCTCAAGCCGAACCGAAGAACTTAGGTTCTCCGATCAATACGGCGAAAGATGATTTTGCTTTTTCCTTTTACCCAGGTAAAGACATTGGCTTCTTCTCAACGAACCGCATTGGTCGCGATGACATCTACAAAGCGATTCCCGTGTGTAATACAGAGATGTATGTAACGGTCACACACAAAGATACGGGTCAGTTATTAGAAGGTTCACGCGTGGATATCTTTGACGATCGCAAGAACCTGATCGAGACGAAGTTTACGGATCACCGTGGTATTGTGGAATACGTGGTTGACTGTGATAAGTTTTATCACTTGCAGGTAGACAAAGAGGATTTCGAGGGCAAGTCTGTTGAAGTTCCGTTGAACCGCAAAGGCGGTCGTCAGCTAGTGAATGTAGCCCTTCGTCCGATAGAGGTGATTGTGACCAAAGATGAGATTATTCTAGGGGATATTTACTTCGAGTTTGATCGATCAAATATCACCCAACAGGGGGCATTTGAGCTGGATAAGTTAGTGAAGGTAATGAAGCGCAATCCACAGATGCGCATCAAGGTTGGCTCTCATACAGATAACCGCGGAAGTGCAACGTACAACCAGAAGTTATCGGAGAACCGTGCGAAAACGACGGTTCAATACGTTTTATCAAAAGGTATTGAAGCCTACCGTTTAGAATCACAAGGATATGGTGCAAGTGCACCGAAAATTGATTGTCAGTCGAATTGTTCAGAAGAAGAGCACGCAATCAACAGACGAAGTGAATTCGTAATAATCAAATAAATTCGAATAAGAACTAAGTTTAGTATATTTTAAGAAGTCCTTACCATATCGGTAAGGGCTTTTTTTGTACCTTAGTTATAAATTGTTGGCACATTATTTGAAATACAAGAGGTGTTTAACTTAAAAAGTAGACAAAATGAAGTTTTTATATTATCATATGGTTGCCTTATTCCTCCTATGTGCTCTTCCAACACAGGCACAAAAAGCGGTAGTAACGGCAACGAATTACGACATTAGCGATAACTTAGATTTACAAGCTGTTGCTTCTATATTTGGGGATTCAAAGGACCTTGAGGATTTTGAGTATCGCCTAAACGATCCGAGTTTGAGAATTAATAACCTCGATTTAAACAGAGATGGTTACGTAGACTATTTACGCGTTATTGAGGTAGTGGAAGGTAAAGCGCATTTAATTGTAATTCAAGCCGTTTTGGGACGTGATATGTATCAAGATGTAGCAACAATTGAAATTGAAAAAAATAGTCGCCGTAATCAAGTTTCTATCCAAATTGTAGGAAATAGTTATCTATATGGTCCCAATTATATTTATGAACCAGTTTATGTAGTTACACCTCCAGTATTTAGCTTGTTTTGGGGAGTATCTTATCGTCCATACTATTCTTCTTGGTATTGGGGATATTACCCTTCTTATTACTCGTATTATGCACCTTATCCTACAGCAACCTATGTTGTTCACGTGCATAATCACATCAATTACAGCAACAGATATGTTTATACCAACAATCATTACAACAATCGATCCAGATCGATGTATAGTGAGGTGAGAAAAGACTACTACGAACGCTCGAATCCAAATAATTCCTTTTATGATAGAAATAATGGTTATTCAAACAGACGTGATTTAGCAGATTCTAGATCTTCTTCTTATACGAGGGAAACGAATAACTATTCTCGAGATGCGAATGCATCAAGCAGAACTAGTAATACGTCAACGCGAGATATTAATCGCGTGGATAACAATTATTATTCAAGAGGAAGTACAACAACGTCAAGTGGGGATACCTATAAACGAGGAGAAGCGATTAGTAGTAGTAATGGGAATTCAGCGAATTCAAATACAGGATATTATTCTCGCGGATCAAGTAGTACGTCTGAAGGAACAAGTACAGCGAACGGGTATTATTCTCGTAGTTCAAATGCTTCAGGTACAACAGGAAATAGCAACTCAAATAGCTCGAATTCGGGTTATTACTCAAGGGGATCTAGTTCTTCAAGTACCACGACTTCTGGAAGTCGTGGTTCGAATTACTCGCGTGGATCAAGCGCTACCTCGAGTTCAAGAAGTAGTAGCAGTAGTCCGAATTACTCGCGCAGTTCGTCAAGTTACAACTCATCGAGCAGTAGCCCGAATTACTCGCGTAGTTCGTCAAGTTACAACTCATCGAGCAGTAGCCCGAGTTATTCTCGAAGTTCATCGAATTATAGCTCTGGAAGCAGCGGATCGAGTTACTCCCGTAGTTCATCTAGCGCGGGATCAAGTTCAAGAAGTAGTGGATCTTCATCCTCGTCTTCGTATTCTAGAAGTAGATAAGCACAAAAAAATAAACAACAAAAAAGAGCAAGTTTAGCTTGCTCTTTTTTTATTACTTATAAATTTCGTTTAACAGCTTTGCTAGACGAAGTCCTCCTTTTAGAAGTTGTTCCTCTACGGTGTCTTTAAAGTCAAAGTGGTAGCGGTAACTTAAGTTCTCATTTTCTTCCACACTGTTGTAAATTGTGTTAGCCATCGTGTAAGAATCAAAAATCCAATCTTCTAAATTTCCTTTGATTAAGGTTTGGTTGTGCGTTTTGCCATGAACATCTAAAACAGTAGCATATTCAGTATAGCTGTACTTGTCAAAATCCACTAGAGCAGAATCCCATAAGCTGTGTAAGTTTGTCGGTTTTCTAAACCATTCTACTTTTACGCGATTCCCACCTAAATCTTCCAATCTTCCAATGTGTAAAGGTTGGTGTGCATCACCGATCATGTGGATTAAAAAATATAGTTTTTGTTGCTTTTCCTCTAACGTCAGTGTATTGCTTTTGAGTTCCTCAATCAACAATAACGCGCGTTTATACAAGTTTTCATCAGTAGAATTAGCTAATTCTTGATCAAAGGATGGACGAGGTAAGTTACCTGGCATATTGATGTAGTGCCAACCGTCCGCAAATTTCCACGTAGAGTCCGATTTGATGAAGTCTGGCCAGTTTGCCCAATACGCTAATTGTTGATCTCCGATGATTTTTTTTAATTCCTTTTTAGCTTTTCTGCTTAGGTTTCTTTCCGCTATTTCTGCAATAACGCGGTGTCCAGTCGTTCCCCATGCAAAGATTGCTGTAGATTGTAATAGACAAAGCGCGAAGACTAAGGCAAATAAAATTTTTCTCATTGTTTGTTTTTCTATTAATTAAATAGAGCTTTTAGTTCCGTCGCATCACTTGGTTTTAATTTACCAGCAAGGACTAAGCTCAGTTGTTTTCTTCTCAACGCAGCTTCATAACGCTGATGCTCTAGTTCAGTTTCTGTAATAAGTTCTGGAACAGGAACGGGATTGCCCATATCATCCACCGCAACAAATGTATAAATCGCTTCATTGGCTTTTGTTTTGCTACCGGATTCGCGATCTTCTATCCAAACATCGATGTAAATCTCCATAGAGGAAGTAAAGGCTCTAGATATTTTAGCTTCTATGGTTACAACGCTTCCTAGGGGAATCGGTTTATTAAAAGCAACGTGATTGACAGATGCTGTTACGCAGATTCTTCTAGAATGTCTTCTTGCAGCAATTCCTGCAGCTCTATCCATTCGCGCTAATAATTCTCCACCAAACATATTATTTAATGGATTTGTTTCTCCTGGGAGAACTAAATCGCTCATGATAGTAGCTGATTCAGATACTAATTTTGCCTTCATAAAGAGTATATTTTTGACAAAGATAGGCACAAAGCAAAAAAAAACCGAACGTTTAGCGTTCGGTTCGTATATTTAACGTATTATTTAATAAAAATCCAAGCTTCTTTATTCATTTTGCGATGAATTTCTTTTAAGGCTTCTTTAGCCTCTTCCTGTGTAGCATAACTAGCATACAAAACAGGATACATTCCGTATTTCGTTCGACCTAAGAAAGACGCTTGGTCAAAACCCTTCTCTTTCAACAGCTCAACCTCTATAGCTGCATTTTCTTCACTTCGAAAAGCCGCTGCAACGAGGTGGTACGGTTTTGCTATAGCAACCGTTTCATCTTTTACGGGTAAGGCAATGGTCTCCGTTGTTGGTTCGATAAGGAAAGTGGCCTGTTGTAATCTATTTTGAACTTTCGATTGCACGTTATTCTCAATAGAAAGGGTTTGATCATTAACGTAAGCCGTATAACCATTTTGTACTAAAACACTTCCAATACCAGCAACGAGTACTAGTACAGAGGCATATTTGAAAAAGTTTGCCGTGCGTTTTGTTTTGATCGACTTTGGTTCTAAAGCAATAACTTGTGGAGTTGACTCTTTTCCACGTGTAATCGTTTGAACTCCAACTGATGATAAACCAAAAGAAGTGGCTAAATAATTTTGATGTTGAATTGGATCAAATTGCAAGCTTTTTTCTTCGTTATAAGTGAATACCCCAATTGATTCTAAATTCAGCGTATCAAAAGAGGTTAATGTATTTGTCCAATCAGCAACCATATTTTGGATGCGCATCACGGCATCTTCATAAGAAATACGCTCCTGCATCGCAATGTGATTAGCTAGTAATCCATCGTTATTCACAATATTTCTATTAAAAGAGATTCGCTTTTGTGGAGGGAAAAATAGATGTTTTTCCTCATCGTAAAAAGACGATTGGATTTCAGTGATAAAAGCACCAAATCCCGGAACAATAACGCATGGATAGCGATATAATAGGGCTGATATGTATTGAGTCATCTTCATACAACAAAATTAGTCGAAACCAATCGCTTAGCAAATAATAAGCGGCTTTTTTTTATTAACAATTTAGTATACTAAGGTATACTTGGTAAGTATTTGGTAATGAATGGTTAGGTTTTTGATACTAGAACTACTAAGATAAGAAAATTTAATTAATTAACATTGTTTTGATGAAAGAAGAAGATTTGTTCTATACGTTAGCCTTAACGAAAGTCAATGGGGTGGGACCTATTATTGGCAAGCGATTAATTGAAAATTTTGGATCAGCAAAGAAAGTATTTAAAGCAAGCGCAAAAGAATTAGGGGCAAAGCGTGTATCGGGTCAATTAACAAAACAACTACAAGAGAAAGGACACTTACTTTGGGCGGAAAAAGAGCTTAAACAAATGCAAAAGCACAACATTCAATCGCTGTTTTATCAAGAACAAATGTATCCTTTCTATTTGAGTCAGTGCGATGATGCGCCTATTGTATTGTTTCACAAAGGGACTAATCTACCCGATTGGAAGAGTCGTCCTATTGTGAGCTTGGTCGGTACGCGTACACCTACTGCTAGAGGGCTTGCGTTTTGTAAGCAATTTATGGAAGCAGTGCAGCCTTTTAATCCGATTGTGATTAGTGGATTGGCGTATGGAATTGATGCATGCGTACACAGAGAAGCTTTGGCTTTTGGTTTGGAAACTTTTGGGATATTAGGGCATGGGTTGCAGCGTATTTATCCCGCCAATCACTGCAAGCTCGCCAATGATATGATGGAACAAGGTGGTATTTTGACGGAGTTTGCTACGCAACGGAAGATCGAAAGAGAGAATTTTATCCAACGCAATCGTATTGTTGCAGGAATGAGTCAAGCCACAGTTGTTGTCGAAAGTGCGATGAAAGGCGGATCAATGAGCTCGGTTACTTTTGCCAATGAGTATAATCGAGATGTATTTGCGGTACCTGGACGTGTGACGGATTTAATGAGTCAAGGGTGCAATGAGTTGATTCGCACGCACCGGGCACAGTTACTTCAAGATCCAAAAGAGATTATTGATGTTTTGAATTGGAATAAAGTAAAAAAGAAGGTTCACTTCATTCAACCAGAACTTTTTTTGAATCTATCGGATGAGGAACAGCGCATTTATGACTACTTAAATCTAGTAGGACGAGAAGTTCTTGACTTAATTGCCTTGGAGTGTAACTTGCCTATTTACAAAGTGAGTACGCTTTTGTTACAGTTAGAATTGCAAGGTTTAGTAAAACCATTGCCAGGTAAATATTTTGAATGTAGAGCATAGGCAAAAAAAACGGGCATTTGGAAGTAAATGCCCGCTTATGGTTTATTTCGATATTTAATATCCTAGTTTTTCGCGTACGCGATTTAATGTAGCTGTTGCTACTGTGGACGCTTTTGCTGCACCAATTTGTAACAAGCGATCTACTTCTTCTAAGTTGTTAATATAGTAGTTGTACTTTTCACGTGTTACTTTAAATTTGTCGAGAATTAATTCATATAACTCCTGTTTAGCATGACCATATCCGTAGTTTCCTCCTTCGTATTTAGCGCGCATTTGTGTAATTTGTTCTGGCGTAGCCAAAAGTTTGTAAATGGTAAATACGTTACAAGTATCTGGATTTTTCGGTTCTTCTAAAGGAGTGCTATCGGTTTCAATACTCATGACTTGTTTTCTCAAGGCTTTATCATTTTCAAAGATGTTGATGATGTTGTTTCTTGATTTACTCATTTTGTTTCCATCAAGTCCTGGAACAATCATAACATCTTCGGAGATTTTAGCATCTGGAAGAACAAAAGTTTCACCCATTTGGTGGTTGAATCGAGCCGCAACATCGCGAGTGATCTCCAAGTGTTGCAATTGATCTTTTCCGACAGGTACAAAATTGGCATCATACAATAAAATGTCTGCGGCCATTAACATCGGGTAAGTAAACAACCCTGTATTAACATCAGCAAGCACTTCTGCTTTATCTTTGAAAGAGTGCGCTAATGTTAAGCGTTGATATGGAAAAAAGCAACTTAAGTACCACGTTAACTCCGTTGTTTGCGGTACATCGGACTGGCGGTAAAAAGTTACATGATTAACATCTAAACCACAAGCAAGCCAAGCAGCCGCAACACTATAGGTGTTTTCCTGTAATGTTTTTGCATCTTTAATTTGCGTTGCTGAATGTAAATTCGCAATAAAAATAAAAGACTCGTTCTCTTTGTTGTTTGCCATTTCTACTGCAGGTAGAATTGCACCTAAGAGATTCCCTAAATGTGGAGTTCCTGTACTCTGAACTCCCGTTAGAATTTTAGCCATTGCGTGTTTGTTTTTTTAATGAGAACAAAGATAGCGCTTTTTGTAGGGATTGTTTTTCTTTTTTTCTTTTTCCTTGGTTTACCATTGCTTTATTTTTTATTTTTGAGTGGCTACTTGCCAATTCTTAAATTTAGTACTTAATGCAATATATTCGCGCATTTTTTAGTATTCTGTGGCGTGCTTGGTTTTACCTGTGGATGTTGATTGTAATACTGGTTTTATCGCCTTTTCTTTTTGTTACCATATGGTCTGATTCTACCTATCCTGCTTTTTATAAAGTGTCGAGATTGTGGGCGCGTCTTACTTTTTATGGTATGGGAATGTCTTATCAAATTGAACAATCGCATCCGTTGGAAAAGGGAAAGAGCTATATGTTTATTGCCAATCACACTTCGATGATGGATATTCTGATGATGCTACTTCTTATCAAGGACAATCCTTTTGTATTTGTTGGAAAAAAAGAATTGGCGAAACTGCCTATTTTTGGTTTTTTTTACAAGAAAACCTGTATTCTAGTAGATCGGAAAGATGCTAAAAGTAGGTATCAAGTGTTTGAAAGCGCACAGGCTAAACTCAATCAAGGATTGAGTATCTGTATTTTTCCTGAAGGTGGTGTTCCCGATGATCGCACGATTATCTTAGATCCATTTAAGGATGGAGCGTTTCGCTTAGCGATTGATCATCAAATTCCGATAGTGCCTTTGGCTATGGGCTATTTAAAGTACTATTTTCCATTTCAATGGGGGATAGGCAAGCCTGGTAAAGTACCCGTAGCTATTTTGCAACCCATTTCTACAACAGATGCAACCCAAGACGATAAGAAAGAAATAAAGCATCGTGCTTTTCAACTTATTTGGGAGGTTCTTTCTAGTTGGGAGAAGAAAATAAAGTAGGATGTAAGCTTAACAAGTAAGAGCATATCAATACCTACTAAGAAAAAAAAGCCTCAAAAACTACGTTGAGGCTTTTTTAATGAAGTACGTTTATTGTGCTTCTCTATTTTTGATTTCTTCTTTAATCTTTTGTTCTAGTTCATCCATTAGTTCTGGATTGTCTTTGATTAAGGATTTAACGGCATCTCTCCCTTGTCCTAGTTTTGTGTCGCCATAGCTAAACCAAGAACCACTCTTTTTCACGATTTCATAGTCTACAGCTAAGTCTAAAACTTCACCTACTTTTGAGATTCCCTCTCCATACATAATATCAAATTCCGCTGTACGGAATGGAGGTGCTACTTTATTTTTAACGATTTTTACTTTTGTGCGGTTACCGATGACATTTTCTCCATCTTTAATCTGTGTAGAACGACGAATATCAATACGTACAGACGCATAGAACTTTAACGCATTACCTCCCGTTGTTGTTTCTGGACTTCCGAACATTACGCCGATTTTATCTCTCAACTGGTTGATGAAGAAAACCGTACAATTCGTTTTGCTAATTGTAGAAGTCAATTTTCTCAAGGCTTGCGACATTAAACGAGCGTGAAGACCCATTTTAGAATCCCCCATATCTCCTTCAATTTCTCCTTTTGGTGTTAAAGCTGCTACTGAGTCAATCACAACAATGTCGATCGCACCTGAACGAATTAGATTCTCTGCAATTTCCAATGCTTGTTCTCCGTTGTCGGGTTGAGAAATGATCAAATTGTCTATGTCAACACCCAATTTCTGTGCATAAAAACGATCAAACGCATGCTCCGCATCAATAAAAGCTGCGATACCACCCGCTTTTTGCGCCTCTGCAATGGCGTGTAAAGTTAAGGTTGTTTTACCCGAAGATTCAGGTCCATAGATTTCAATAATTCTTCCTTTCGGATATCCACTTACTCCTAAAGCTAAGTCAACACCTAGAGAACCTGAAGAGATGACTTCAACTTCTTCTACAGCTGTATCTCCCAATTTCATTACCGTTCCTTTTCCGTAGGTTTTGTCTAATTTGTCTAACGTTAGCTGTAAGGCTTTCAATTTAGCTTCTTTATCTGCACTCATCTTTTTTGAAATTATTGTTTCTTAACTGTGTAAAAATAAGATAAAAAAAGCAGAGATTTTCCTTTGTACTTAATTATGCTACAAATTGTAGCAATATTTGGTTTTTTACTTGCTCACTTTTTTTATTTCTTCTTTCTCTAACCTTCAAGGTTTTCCTATAAGAACGCTATTTTTTGTGATTTGGCTGTCTTTTATCGCCTTTTCTTGTTGCATTTTGCGAATTTAGTGCTGTTGTTTTAACGGAAAATCAGCTGTAGATATGGGATAATGTTAAAAATAATCATGTATAAGTTAGGATTTCTTTGTTAATATGTGGTTTGGTTGTAAATTTCGTATTCAATTTGATTTTTGTATGTGCTTAGTTTATACCTTTGTAGAAATTAATCAGTCAAGTTCACGGAATTTAATTAGTACTAAATCTTATTTTGTGATGTCACAATTAAAAACGACGCATTTAGATCGCGTAACCTTAGGCACGTTATTAGTCACACTTGGAATTATATATGGTGATATTGGAACGTCTCCTTTATATGTAATGAAAGCGATTATGGGAAAGGCCATTATTCAAGAAGAGGTAGTTTTGGGGGCGATCTCTTGTGTGTTTTGGACCTTAACGCTACAAACAACAGTCAAATATGTCTTCTTAACTTTAAAAGCGGATAATAACGGAGAAGGTGGTATTTTTTCGTTATTTACTCTGGTAAAAAAACTAAAAAAGCCCTGGCTCATTGTTCCTGCTATTATTGGTGGTAGTGCGCTATTGGCTGACGGAATTATTACACCGCCTATTTCTATTTCTTCCGCTGTTGAAGGCTTAAAGATCTACAAGCCTGAATTGGCTACAATTCCCATAGTGATTGGAATTTTGGTCGGTATTTTTTTCATTCAACAATTTGGTACTCGAACCATTGGTAAGTTTTTTGGTCCAATGATGATGTTGTGGTTCTTGATGTTAGGTGTTTTGGGGTTTAGCCATCTTATTGGGAATTTTCACGTTCTCAAAGCTTTAAATCCTTATTATGCTTTTCACCTTTTGACCATTCACTCTGAGGGCTATTTAGTTTTGGGATTTGTATTTCTCTGTACAACGGGTGCGGAAGCTCTTTACAGTGATTTAGGGCATTGTGGTATTAAAAATATACGAATCAGTTGGGCGTTTGTCAAATCAATGCTCGTCTTGAGTTACTTTGGGCAAGGGGCGTTGCTTATTGAACATGCGGGTAAAACACTAATTGACCTATCTCCTCATTCAGATCAACCTGCGAACCCATTTTATTTAGTGATGCCTGATTGGTTTTTGCCCTTCGGAATCGGAATCGCTACACTAGCTGCTGTTATTGCTTCGCAAGCTTTGATCAGTGGATCCTTTACGTTGATTAACGAAGCCATTCGATTGAATTTATGGCCCAAAATACGCGTGAAGTTTCCCACTAATATCCGCGGACAACTCTATATTCCATCCATCAATTTCTTGTTGTTTATCGGTTGTGTTTTCGTGGTATTACACTTTAAAGAATCCGGTAATATGGAGGCAGCCTACGGTTTAGCCATTACCCTATGTATGATTATGACAACTATTTTGTTGGGCTATTTTATGGTGCTAAAGCGAGTGCCAATGATCATTATCATTTTAGTGGAAATCGTCTATCTCTCCATTGAAGTCTCGTTCTTTATCTCCAATGTGCAAAAGTTTTCTCATGGTGGTTATGTAACCGTGATTATTGCTGGAATTTTAGCGAGTGTTATGACCGTGAATTACTTGGGTAAAAAAATTCGACGCAATTATACGGATCTCGTTAATATTGTTGATTATCAAGATATTCTAACTGATTTGAGCCAAGATCAAAGCATGCCTAAGTATGTGACGAATTTGGTGTATTTGACCAATGCGTATAACCCGTCAAAAATTGAGTATAAAGCGATGTTCTCTATTATTAATCGTCGACCAAAACGCGCCGATAACTACTGGTTTGTTCATGTAAACGTTGTGGATGAACCTTATAAATTAGCGTATAAAGTTGTCAAATACGGAAAAAATCAGAATATTTTGCGCATTGACTTTTACTTGGGATTCCGAAATGAACAACGCATTAATGTCTTGATGAAACAAGTGGTAACAGAATTGATGCTACAAGGCGAAATCGATATTACTACGCGTTATGAATCACTACATAAAATAGATGCAATCGGAGATTTTGAATATGTCCTCATCGAAAAAGAGCTGTCTTACGACAATGATCTGCCAATGAAAGAAAAGATTATTCTCGACCTGTATGACTTCCTAAAGAAGATCTCTTTATCAGAAGAAAAAGCATTTGGACTAGACAGTAGCGCGGTGAAAGTTGAGCGATTCCCGCTGATTATTAACCCTATTGAAGACCTGCCGCTTAAGCGTTTAGAATAAAAAGGTATAATTTTATAAAAGGTTGATGTATAGTAATATACATTAGCCTTTTACATTTTAGTGTTTTGATTTTAAAATCAATCACGTATCTTTGCACCCTGAAATTCTTCCAATTTAGAATTTCAACCCGTTTTTTTATTATTCTACACTTAAATTTATATAGCATGCAACTGTATAACACATTAAGCGCAGAAGAAAGAGCAGAACTTATAGAGCAAGCTGGAGAAAATCGCTTGACTTTGTCTTTCTATGCGTACGCCAAAATCGAAAACCCACAACAATTTAGAGATGATTTGTTCTTAGCATGGAATGCATTAGACGCCCTTGGACGTACTTATGTAGCACATGAAGGAATCAACGCTCAAATGTCTGTTCCTGCATCAAAATTTGAAGCTTTTAGAGCAACATTAGAAGCGTATGATTTTATGAAGGGCATTCGTCTAAATGTTGCGGTTGAACAAGATGATTTATCTTTTTTAAAACTAACGGTAAAAGTTAGACACAAAATTGTAGCCGACGGCTTAAACGACGATACGTTTGATGTAACGAATAAAGGTATTCATCTAAAAGCCAATGAATTTAATCAATTACTAGAAGATCCCAATACGGTTGTAGTTGATTTCCGAAATCACTATGAAAGTGAAGTCGGACACTTTGTTGGTGCTATTACACCTGATGTCGATACGTTTCGCGAGTCTTTGCCAATCATTAAAGAGCAATTGGAAGAGATCAAAGAAGAGAAGAATTTATTGATGTATTGTACGGGTGGAATTCGATGCGAAAAGGCTTCTGCCTATTTCAAACACCACGGATTTAAAAATGTTTACCAATTAGAAGGAGGAATTATTGAATACACCCGTCAAGTAAAAGAAGAGGGGTTAGAGAGTAAATTCATCGGAAAGAACTTCGTATTTGATCATCGCTTGGGTGAGCGTATTACAGATGATGTAATCGCCAATTGCCACCAATGTGGAAAGCCTTGTGATGTTCACGTAAACTGTGCGAATGAAGCTTGTCATTTGTTGTTTATTCAGTGTGACGAATGTGCTGAACACATGCACGGTTGTTGTTCAAATGAGTGTTTAGAGGTAATCCAACTTCCTGTAGAGGAACAAAAACGCTTGAGAAAAGGGGTTCAAAAAGGAAACTTAGTATTTAAAAAAGGGCGTTCAGAATCGTTGAAGTTTAAGAAAGATGTTGAAGGATCGACGGAGATTCAACCTGTAAAGGTGAGCACCGTTACACAAATCCGCAAAAAACAAGTAGAGCGCAAACTGCTCGTGGGAAGTGTACAACATTATTTCACAAAAGCTGGAGTCGGACAATTCTTGTTGGACAAAGAAATTCACCTTGGTGATAAAATTGTTATTGTTGGACCAACAACAGGTGAAGAACGTTTAACCTTGGATAAAATGATGGTGAATGGACAAGAGGTAACAGTTGCACAAGCAGGAGATCGTATGACGATGGAGTTGACCTTTCGCGTGCGTAAAAACGACCAAATCTTTAAAATTCTAGATTAAATATATAAGCTATGACAGTTTCAGGAAGAGTTGAATTGATGGCTCCCGCTGGAAACTTCGAGTCGTTGCAAGCTGCAATAGACAACGGAGCTGATTCAGTGTATTTTGGAGTGGATCAATTGAATATGAGAGCACGTTCAACGGTTAATTTCTCAGTTGATGATTTACCCGAAATAGCCAGACGTTGTAAAGAAAAAAAGGTACGTACCTATTTGACACTAAACACGATCATTTACGATCATGATTTGTCGGTGGTTAAAACCTTGCTTGCAAAAGCAAAAGAAGCCGAATTGACTGCTGTTATTGCATCAGATCAAGCGGTGATTGCCTCTGCACGAGCTATCGGTTTAGAAGTACACATTTCTACGCAGTTGAACGTAACCAATATTGAAACTGTTAAGTTTTATAGCTTGTTTGCAGATACGATTGTTTTATCGCGTGAATTGAGCTTGCGTCAAGTCAAAAAAATTACGGAAGCAATAGAACGCGAACAAGTCAAAGGACCTTCTGGAAATTTGGTTGAGATTGAAATTTTTGGTCATGGAGCACTGTGTATGGCGGTTTCAGGCAAGTGTTATCTGAGTTTACACTCACATAATTCTTCTGCGAATCGCGGAGCTTGCAAACAAAATTGCCGAAAAAAATACACGGTTATTGATCAGGAAAGTGGTTTTGAAATTGAGATTGACAACGAATATATGATGTCTCCTAAAGATCTGTGTACAATTGATTTCCTTGATCAAGTGATTGAGGCCGGCGCAAAGGTACTGAAGATAGAAGGGAGAGGAAGAGCTCCAGAATATGTAGCAACGGTAATCCGTACGTATAGAGAAGCGATTGATGCAATTGCAACAGGAACCTATAGCAAAGAGAAAGTGGCTACGTGGATGGAGGCTTTAGAAACGGTTTACAATCGTGGATTTTGGAGTGGCTACTATTTAGGACAAAAGCTCGGAGAGTGGAGTGATAATCCAGGTAGTGCTGCAACGCAGAAGAAAGTATACGTGGGGAAAGCTGCACATTATTTCCAAAAAGCCGCTATTGGTGAGTTTAAAATTGAAGCCTATGACATCAAAATTGGCGATCGTATTTTAATTACCGGGCCTAGTACAGGGGCACAAGAGTTGACCATTGAAGAGCTATTCGTCAAGGAACAAGCCGTAGAAAAAGCAACCAAAGGAGATGATTGTACCTTAAAATTGCCGTTCCGCATTCGCCTGTCAGATAAAATGTATAAAATAGTTACAACCGAATGATTGTAGTTACCTTACAACGCGATAAGTGTATTGGATGCAACTACTGTGTTGAAGTTGCCCCTCAGCAGTTTCAAATGTCAAAAAAGGATGGCAAAACAGTGTTGTTAAAAGCAATAAATAATAAAGGGTTTCATACCTTAAAGTCACCAGATTATACGATATTAGACAGCTGCGAACAGGCTGAAAAAGTATGTCCTGTACATATTATTACCGTAAAAGAAGTATAAGATGAAAAGAAAAATGTATTACCTGAGTTCTTGTGATACGTGTAAACGCATTTTAAAAGAAATGCCGAATGCCGAGCAGTTTGAACTACAGGATATTAAAAAGGAACCCGTAACAGCAGAGCAATTACAAGAAATGTATGCCGCAGTGGGGAGCTATGAAAAGCTTTTTAACAAAAGAGCACAGCTGTATAAAACAAGAGGACTGAAAGATCAAAACTTACAAGAAGAGGGGTATAGAGATTTAATCTTGGAACACTATACCTTCTTAAATAGACCTGTTTTGTATATCGATGGCATTTATTTTGTTGGAAATAGTAAAAAAGTACTAGAAGAAGCCTTTGCAAAGGCTGCACAATAATTCAAAGTCGAAGTTTTACTTCGACTTTTTTATGTTTTAAAATGATTGATTTCTAGTCTTTTACAGGTTAGTTTTTATTTTTTTACATAAAAAATGTGACCAAATACAATCCTTCTTGTCTTAATATTGAAAAAGGGAATAATTGCTATGAAATTTTTCAGATTTTAATAAGAAAGAGAAAATTACACTATACTGGTTTGGATTTTTAATTGTTTATTAAGGGGTTCAATCAGAAAGAAGAACCGGTATAGTTCTTTATTAAAGAAGAAAAATTGCTATTGAAAAAGAACATTTTTATTTCATAATAGAGTGAAGTTGGTTAAGACTTAACGTAGTTAAAAAGATTGGTTTGTTTTAAAAGTTACAGTTAAGTACAACGTTGGTTTGAAAAAGGAAGCTTCGGCTTCCTTTTTTGTTTGTCTTTTTATTCCTACTGCTTTGTGTCGAGATAAAAAAACAACTTCACAACTACTTCTGTACTATATATTTGAGTTTTTGTTACCTTTGCAGTCATTATCTAATAGTATATGATACATTCAATGACGGGATTTGGTAAAGCATGCTTGCAATTGCCAACCAAAAAAATTACGATCGAAGTAAAGTCACTAAACAGTAAAAGTCTTGATTTAAACGTGCGTTTGCCTTTAAGTTATAGAGAAAAAGAGTTGGCTTTGCGCAATCAAATTGCTCAAGAACTAGAACGTGGAAAGGTAGATTTTTCTCTTTTTTGTGAGATTACTGCAGAAGAGACATCTAGCAAGATTAATGCTCCTATTGTTTTAGCGTATATTGAGCAAATGAAATCAATCATCCCTCACGCGGATGAAACAGAATTGATGAAAATGGCGGTTCGTATGCCAGACGCATTGAAGGTAGAACGCAATGACTTTGACGAAACAGAATGGAAGGAGATTGAAGTGGTCGTTCACGAGGCAATTCAGCATATGAAGGCATTTCGCTTAAGCGAAGGAAAATCTCTAGAAGATGATTTCAGAGCGCGTATTGCCAATATTTTTGCTTATATGGAACAAGTAACTCTTTTAGACAAAGAACGCATTGTAAGTGTTAAGGAACGCTTGCGTGCGAATTTGACAGAGTTGCAATTGACCATCGACGAGAACCGTTTTGAACAAGAGGTAATTTACTATTTAGAAAAATTAGACATTACGGAAGAAAAAGTGCGTTTAACTAAACACTTGGATTATTTCTTAGAAACGCTAAGCGGAAGTGAAGCGAACGGTCGAAAATTAGGTTTTATCGCGCAAGAAATGGGAAGAGAAATTAATACGATGGGGTCTAAATCCAATCACGCGGAGATGCAACAAATTGTTGTGCGCATGAAAGATGAGTTGGAAAAAATTAAGGAGCAAGTATTAAACGTATTATAACAACACAAGCATAAGATGAATAAGGGGAAATTAATCGTATTTTCTGCTCCTTCAGGATCGGGAAAGACGACTATTGTACGACATTTGTTAGAACAAGCGGATTTAAATCTAGATTTTTCTATTTCGTGTACTTCACGTGAGCCTAGAGCTGGTGAAGAGCATGGGAAAGATTATTACTTTATCTCATTGGACGATTTTAAAAAGCACATTAAAAATGATGATTTTTTGGAATGGGAAGAAGTGTATCGCGATAATTTCTATGGTACGTTAAAAGCAGAAGTAGAGCGCATTTGGGCTTTGGGTAAAAATGTTATTTTTGATATTGATGTGGCAGGTGGATTGCGCATCAAACGCAAGTTTCCAGATGAGACATTGGCTGTTTTCGTTAAACCACCGAGTATTGATGAATTGAAAATTCGTCTGAAGAAACGCTCCACGGAGAGCGAAGACAAAATCAATATGCGTATTGCCAAAGCTTCGGTTGAATTGGCGACTGCTCCTCAATTTGATACGATTATTAAAAATTACGACTTAGAAACAGCCAAAGAAGAGGCAAGTCAATTGGTGCGTAACTTTGTAAAATAAAAGAAGATGAAAATTGGTTTGTATTTCGGAACCTTTAATCCGGTGCATATTGGACATATAGTGATTGCGAATCACTTGGTACAATACACGGATTTAGATGAGGTTTGGATGGTGGTAACACCCCATAATCCCCTAAAGAAAAAGAAGGGATTACTCGAAGACTTTCACCGTTTGCACATGGTTAATCTAGCTACGGCGGATTACGACTATATTCGTCCATCTGATATTGAATTTAATTTGCCTCAGCCCAATTATACGACCAATACCATGGCCTATTTACACGAGCGTTTTCCCAAACACGAGTTTGCCTTGATTATGGGAGAAGATAATTTAGATTCGTTACCGAAATGGAAGAATTACGAAGTATTGCTGGAGCAATATAAAATATACGTTTATCCACGCTTAGATCGCGAGAGAGAAAAAGAAAGCCCACTGATGCAACATCCTCATATTGTTAGGGTAGAAAATGCACCGGTGATGGAAATTTCCGCTACTTTTATTCGAACTGCAATCAAAGAAGGAAAAAACGTAAAACCATTAGTAGATAAAGAGGTGTGGAACTACATCGACCACAATCTGTTTTATAAAAAATAAACAAACTAAAAAGGGCTGTTTTTCAGCTCTTTTTCTTTGTTGACGTCTCGATTAGGTGGAAACAATTTTCTTGATGATGCTTTAGCGAACAAGTTTTTTTTTCCATAGCGTGCCAAAGAATGAAGTAAAAGTTAAGTAGCTTGAACAAATTGTTTTACAGTTTTTCAATTGTTTGCATTAAGTTTTTTAGTTACTTTTGACGAAGTTATAAGCTAAAATTATGAGTGATTATCCAAAGTTTGCAGTAATTGGGGGAGGGAGTTGGGCAACGGCTATCGTAAAAATGCTGAGTGAAAATCTACAGCAAATAGCATGGTATATGAGGAATGAAAATGCGATAGAAGAAATTAAGGTAAACCATCATAACCCGAATTATTTGAGTTCAGTTGAGTTTGATATTGATCAACTGCTGTTGACCAATGACATCAATAAGGCTGTTTCGTATGCAGATTACGTGATTTTTGCTATTCCTTCCGCTTTTTTAAGTGAAGAAATGGAGCATTTATACGTTAGCCTTGAAAATAAAGTGGTTATCTCGGCTATTAAGGGAATTATCCCGGAAACAAGTTTGATCGTTGGGGAGCATTTCCATCAAACGTATGGTGTTTCTTATGATAATATCGCCGTAATAACAGGACCTTGTCATGCAGAAGAGGTTGCCCTTGAACGACTTTCTTATTTAACTATTGCCTGTCGCAATGAAGAACATGCGCAAGTGATCGAAAGCTGTATTAGTAGCCACTACATTAAAGTAAAGCTAACAGATGATATTATCGGAACAGAATATGCTGCTGTACTGAAAAATATATATGCTATTGCTTGTGGTATGGCACATGGCCTTGGGTATGGAGATAATTTTCAAGCACTGTTAATGAGCAATGCCATTCGAGAAATGAAAAAATTCATTAAGAAGGTGCATCACATGAAGCGAAATATCAATAATTCAGCTTATTTAGGCGATTTGTTGGTTACAGGGTATTCTCTTTTTTCACGCAATCGCATGTTTGGTAATATGATCGGAAAGGGCTATACGGTAAAATCGGCTCAAATGGAGATGAATATGGTAGCAGAGGGCTATTATGCAACGAAGAGTGCTTATGAACTCAATGCACAGTATGGAGCTAAAACGCCTATTATCAATGCGGTGTATGATATTTTGTACAATGGCAAAGATCCAAAAAAGACGTTTAGGAAACTAACAGAAAAATTAGATTAAAAAAGTATAAAAATACCCGTTATGGGTTTTTAAACTAAAAATAGCAGTATAATAAACTGATTTTCAGTTTATTATACTGCTATTTTTGTTTCTGGTATATTTGAAATTTTAGTTGTAAATTGTTTATTTACAGTTAGTTGTAATCATTTGCCTAGGGGAAAAATATATCAAGTAGTTTTGTGCTGTTAAAAAATAAATAGAATGGATCATTTAATTAATCACCCAGGCCTTTTGGCTGTTTTTGGAATTGTAGTTTTAGTCATGCTTTTGTTAGACTTAGGTGTTTTTAATCGAAATAGCCACGTCGTATCAACCAAAGAAGCATTAATTTGGACCGTCGTGTGGATTGGTTTAGCCATGGTCTTTAGTGGGGTTATTTACTACTATATGGACTTTGAGAACTTTGCGCGTTTTCAATCTGCTTATTGGATCGAAAAGGCCCTGTCTATTGACAATTTATTTGTCTTTATCCTAGTCTTTACATTCTTTAAAGTACCAAAAGAATTACACCACCGTGTGTTGTTTTGGGGAATTATAGGGGCTTTAGTGTTTAGAGCTATCTTTATCTTTGCAGGGGTTGAGTTAATTAACCATACCTATTTACCTGCTTTTGAATTGTTTGGACATCTGGTTGAAATCAACGTTGTCTTGACTATTTTTGGAATTTTCCTCCTTGTTTCGGGAATAAAATCGTGGT
Source organism: Myroides sp. C6-3 (assembly GCF_050522425.1). Taxonomy (NCBI): domain Bacteria; kingdom Pseudomonadati; phylum Bacteroidota; class Flavobacteriia; order Flavobacteriales; family Flavobacteriaceae; genus Myroides; species Myroides sp. C6-3. The sequence continues at coordinate 20,437 of NZ_JBMVQP010000026.1, forward strand.
TTGCAAAAGAGGATCACAGCGAAGAACAAGACTTGACGAAAAATTTTGCCGTGCGTATGGTGCATAAGTTTTTTAAAGTTAGCAACGAATACGATGGAGATAAATTCTTTACCGTAAAGAATGGAGTAAAAATGGTAACTCCTCTATTTGTCGCTTTAATGGTTATTGAATTTACGGATCTGGTATTTGCTGTGGATAGTATTCCTGCGATTTTTGCAATTGCTCCTGATGATCCTTTTATTCTGTATACTTCAAATATCTTCGCCATTCTAGGTTTGCGTTCCCTTTATTTTTTACTAGCGAACTTCATGGATAAGTTCTCTAAATTGAAATACGGATTAGCGATTATTCTTTCGTTTATTGGAGTTAAGATGATTATTTCTCCATTTGTACATATTGACTCATTAGTTTCCTTGGCGGTTATCGCAAGTGTGTTAACCTTATCGGTTGTCTTGTCTCTGCTTTTTCCTCCTAAGAAATAAATGTTGCGATCGCGTATAAAATAAAAAAGGCTGTCTAATTAGTTGGACAGCCTTTTTTTATGGGATGGAATTATATTTTCATCGATTCTGTTGCACTTGTATTGCCGCGATGGCACATGGTACAGGTTACAACCTGAATATTTTCTGGATTGGGGTCTTGATCCCAATTGAAGTTCTCTGCATTAATTTTTCGCGTCATAACAATCATATGACGAGCAAAGTCTTTCTCCTTTTTTGCGTCTGAAGCAAAGTCCAAACCATCTTTATCTTGCGCTGCCGCATGACAATAGCTACACTTAACGCCTAAAGCAACATTGTAACCCTTCATCACTTTTTCTAACTCATCTTTTGAGATATCTTGTGGAAGCACCGTTAAGTTTTTCCATTGCGATTGAACTACCGTATGCTCAGTTACTATTGTATTGCTTTTGAATGATAATAAACTAATCATCAAGCCGAAGAAGGCCAATACAATTCCCGTGTCTTTTAGTTTCATCTGTTGTGCATTTTTGTTTTAGACAAGATACAAAACCAAACCTTTGGAATAAGTATAAATTAGGAGTAACCTTTTGGTATATAGTTATTTTGTATGCGTTATGCCTCTTTTGTTTGCAAAGGAAAGGTCTAGTAACGCTTCCGTTGTGATACTTTTCGCAGGGAAAGTGAAATTTTTGTCGTAAAGTTTAGCACCTTGAAAATAAGTTAACATAAACGTATTGTCCAAATCGAAAATAGCCTCATCTAATAGCTCAACTTTAATCGATTCACCTGCTGCTAAAGAAGGAAAAGCATGTCTGAAAATACTTGAATCTCGTTGTTCTCCATCGATTTGACCGCTTGCCTTAGAAACAATCATGATTGCTTCGATAGGTTCTTTTGAGTTATTAAATAAATAGGCATACCAAGCATCTTGTAAGAAATCCTCATTATATTCTTTTACAACTGCAATTTCAACGTCTTTTACTTCTGGTATTTCAATGTCTTTTTTCATGAGAATAAAATTTGCGCAAAGATAAAATTATTTCTACGATTCTACTTTTTGTTTTGTTGGCTACAAGTTTGGTCTGAAATTTGGTATACTTAGATCGATAATGATAGTTTTTTTGGTTTTATGTTTGAGTAAAAATCTTCCAATATAATTGGAAGATTTTTTATTTTAGGAAAGGTTTATAATTTTTGTAACGTTTTTGTAGGGTCTTATACTAATAGACTATATACCAAAAGAAGAGGATCATGATTTACCAATGGTTTTTTACGCTTGAACGGAAGCGTTTAGCGAGAGGAAATAAAAGTAGCATGGATATCGTAACCAGTGTTTTTAAGTGGTTGGGGATCGTTTATGTCGCTTGTATGATGTTGCTAGCTGGAATAGGGATCTATCACGGAATAATAGAAGACGATGCAACAGCATCGCCGATTGAAGTGGTTAGTCGTTATTTACTTTACTATTTTACAATTGAACTTTTTTTTCGCTTTTTCTTGCAAAAAGGGCCTGTTGCCAGTATTAAGCCTTATTTAATACTCAACATACCACGATCGAAAATCGTTACTTTTTATGTAGGAAAGACGTTTTTGAGTGCATTTAATATCATTCAACTTTTTTTTGTTCTCCCATTTGTCAGTATAGCGATTGTCGAAGGTGAACCTGTTGTTGCTGTTCTAACTTGGGCGCTGGCCCTTTATAGTATGGTGTTTATGATGCATTGTGTCAATATTTTGATGGGTGCGTATCCGCCTATTTTTTATGCGGTTGTCGGCTTTGTGGCCCTGTGCTTTGGATTGCATTACTACGAAGTTGTTGATCCTACTTTGTATACACAATACCTTTATGTATTGCCTTATCAGTATCCAATTAGCATACTCGGATATCTAGGGCTCTTCATTGGGTTGCTTTGGGGAACACATCGTTTTTTCTTGACGAGAATGTATTTAGACGATCTTGAAAAAGTACGCATCAAAGAAAGTATTACACTAGAAATGAGTTGGCTTGATCGATTTGGTCGTTATGCCAATTTCTTGCGCAATGATATTCGATTAATTGTTCGAAACAAAAGAGCTAGAGTAACGGTGTTGATGAGTGTGGTATTTATGTTCTATGGATTGTTTATGTTTAATACAGTGGATGGAGGAGAGGTGCCTGCTCTTTTTTCTGTATTTCTAGCCTTTTTTTCAACTGGGGGGTTCCTGATGTTATTTGGACAGTATGTGCCAAGCTGGGATTCGTCTTATTACCCCTTATTGATGACGCAAAACGTAATGTATCGCGATTACTTAATGTCTAAGTGGTTGATCATCGTATTGGGAACCTTGGTGTCGACGTTGGTGTGCTTTTTTTATATCCTTATCGATAGGGAACTCTTTTATTTGGTCCTTGCTATGGGAATTTTCAATATGGGAATTAACGGATACTTCGTGTTATGGGGAGGAGCTTATTTGAAAATGCCCATGGATTTAACTGCTGTGAAAAATGTATTTGGAGATGTCAATGCCTTTAATTTACGCGTGATGTTGATTAGTTTTCCCAAAATGATCCTTCCTCTTGTCTTTTACTATATAGGGTCATTAATTTATCCGTTTTGGGGTGGTTTTGCTCTGTTGATTTTGATGGGAATGGCGGGTTTATTCTGCTATTCATTTGCCTTTAAGTACATTGAAAAAATTTATATCCGCGAAAAATATTCGGCTTTAGCCGCTTATAAAAAATAAAAATCCTATGATACAAGTTAATAACTTACGTAAAACATATAACGGAACAACTGTTCTACAATTGGAAACGCTGTCTATCGGCAAAGGAGAAAGTATCGGTTTAGTTGGAAATAATGGAGCGGGAAAAACAACTTTTTTCAGCTTGTTGTTAGATTTGATTCAACCCACCACAGGAACAATTCTTTCGAAAGGGCACAATGTGGCTACTTCAGAGCAGTGGAAAACGTATACCACTTCATTTTTGGATGAAACGTTTCTCATTGGTTACTTGACGGCTGAGGAATACTTTATTTTTTTAGGCACTCTACGAGGGTGGTCTAAGGTTGAGGTAGAGGAATTCGTCAAAGAACACCTGGGGTTCTTTAATGGAGAGGTGTTAGGACAGAAGAAGTACATTCGCGACTTCTCTAAGGGGAACCAAAAGAAAATTGGCATTGTTGCTGCGTTTATTGGCAATCCTGAGCTAGTTATCTTAGATGAACCCTTTGCTAATCTCGATCCTTCTACACAAATTCGACTAAAAGAATTAGTCAAGAAAAAAAAGGAAACCAAAACGATGACGCTGATTATTTCTAGCCACGATTTACAACATACGTATGAAGTATCTGATCGTATTATTGCTTTGGAAAAAGGGCGATTGCTACATGACGTACACACAGAAAAAATTACGTATCAAGAACTAGAAGGTTTCTTTAGTTCAGTAAGCTAAACCTACAGTCTCTATAAAAACAGCGCTTGAAAACAAGCGCTGTTTTTTTTGTAGGTGTTTTCCGAGTATTTTTATTTGTACCATTAAATTGTTCTAAGCGTTTCTTTTGTATTTTGCAGCAAATTAATTTTCTTCGATGCTTAGAAGAAGAAAGGGGATTTGAGCAGTAAACTTTGAGTATGTTGGCAAATAAAGCCTTCTTATTTTTAAGAAAATTTGCATAAAGTATTAAAAAGTGATGTATTTTTACTGTTTGGTTTATACTAAAAGAAAGAAAAAATAGTTGTTATATAAAGTTTAGCCTAGATATTGAAAACAAAGATTGTCATTCGGTTTGGAGGAATTATCCTGCTCTTTATGTCTTTTATAGCGTGTTCTGTAAAAAAGGATAAGATGTTGAATAGAGGCTATCATGCTTTAACGACAAAATACAATATCCTTTTTCACGGTAACGAGTCCTATGTAGAGGCACTTGATGCTTTGAAAGAAGGCTACTTTGACGACTATTGGGAAATTTTACCCATCGAGCGTATCGATATAGAAGTAGATCCCGAAAGAGAATTTGAGCGAGGTGTTTCATTAGAGTCCAAACAAGGAAATGTGTTGGATAACTTAGCTGTAGGAGGAACGAATCTTGGCGGACCGGAGAGCACGGATGGACAAGGGTTTACGCGTGCAGAAAATAAGGCTGTAAAAGCCATTCAAAAACACTCGATGTACATCAAAGGTAGAGAACGCAATAGCCAAATGGCAAATGCCTATCTGTTGCTTGGAAAATCGAGATACTACGACGGGCGTTTTGTCCCTGCCTTAGAGGCTTTTAATTATATTTTATATAAATATCCCGATAGCGATTTAATTGGTGAAGCAAAAGTTTGGCGCGAAAAAACAAACTTGCGTCTGCGCTATGACGATTTAGCGATTAAGAACTTGAAAGAGCTATTGAGAGAACGCAAAGGTCGCTTGAATAAACAGGTAGAATCAGATGCGTATGCCATGCTGGCGCAAGGATATATCAATTTAGAACAGTTAGATAGCGCAAGTACGGCTTTAACATCGGCCGTAGCTTTGGTGTCTTCATCGGAAGAAAAAGCAAGGTATAATTTCATCCTAGGGCAATTAAATGGACGTATAGGAAAGAAAGAAGAGGCAAAAAATAATTTTGACGCCATCTTGGAGATGAATCGAAAAGCACCGCGAACCTATACAATACACGCATATGCTGAGTTGTTTGAGTTAGAAGGTGCGACAAAACTTGACTCTGTAGCCTTTCTTAAGCAGTATAACAGTTTGTTGAAAGATAGAGAAAACAGGCCTTTTTTGGACGTGTTAAACCGTCAAGTTGGTCTTTTTTATCGCGATATTGGCAAACAAGAACAGGCTTTAGTCTATTTGAAGGTGGCAGTGAAAGAAGGACAACAGGACAAGCAATTGAAAGCCAAAAACTTTTTGAGTATTGCTGACATTTACTTTAATTCGGCGGGTTATGCCGTTGCAGGGCAATATTATGACAGTGCAATTGCCTTACTTCCTCCTAAAGCAAAAGAAACATTTAGAATAACGAAACGCAGAGAATCACTGCGTGAAGTGGTTGATTTAGAGGTGATAGCAAGTACGAACGATAGTATTCTACACTTAGTATCGCTTTCGGAAGAAGGGAGAGCTGCTTATTTTCAAGCCTATATTGATGCTTTGCGCAAGGAAGATTTTAGAAAAATACAAAGCAACTTAGCACAAGGGGCCAATACGGGTGCTGACTTTTTTAATGTGGCTAATTTTGGGGAGGCTATTGAAAAATCTTTCGGAGAAACCAATTTCGGAAGTATGGGTGGAAAAACAACGTTTTACTTCTACTCTAATCAAGCAATAACTCGCGGTCGTCAAGACTTTAAGCGCCGTTGGGGGAATCGTACGTTGACGGATAACTGGAGGTGGAGTGCGATGCAATCATCCGCTGCATTAGGAAGCGATGAAGAAGAGCAAGTAGCTGCTAACGCTGGAAATAGTGGAACTTCAAATCCGAAAGCAGATGATTTCGTCGATCCACGTTATGAACTAGATACCTATGTAAGTAAAATACCAACAGATAGCACTCAAATTGCCAAGTTGAAAGACGATAGAGATTTGGCTTATTTTGAACTAGGTGCAATTTACAGTGAGCGCTTTGGAAAAATTGTTGAAGGAATAGACCGTTTAGAACAGTTGTTGTTGTTTGATCCAAAAGAGCGTTTGATTCTTCCAACGATGTATAAATTGTACAAGTTGTATCAAGAAATAGATCCAATAAAAGCAGCGCAAATGAAAGCGCGTATTATCGAAGAGCATCCAAACTCTCGTTATGCTAAATTAATGCAGAATCTAAACGTTGAAAATGACGGTGATCTGTCACCTGAGCAAATATATGCTGGTATTTATCAAGTATTTAGGGCAGAGAATTTTGAAGAAGCGCAAGCCATGATGAAAAATGCGCTTGAAAATATTGATGATGAGTACGTTAGTAAGTTTGAACTCCTCAATGCTATGATGATTGCACGCACAGAAGGTTTAGTGCCTTATAAAGAGGCGTTGAACTACTTGGCATTGACGTATAGTACTACTGCAGAAGGACGAGAAGCAGCGCAGTTGTTGGAAAATGTAATCCCTGCGTTAGAAGGTAAAAAATTCTCTAGTACAGATTCTAATAACTGGAAAATTATTGTGGCAGTGCCTATAGATCAAACGGCTAATTTTACTGCGATAAAAACCAATATGCAGCGTTTCGCTGGAGTAGAGGCAGGAACGGGGTTGAAATTTACAGAAGATTATTATACGAAATCGACGAAGATATATGTATTACACGGGTTTAAATCCAAAGTAGAAGCAGAGCAAATGATTGGTCGTTTGGGCGATGATCCATCTTATCTCTCTATTATGCATGAAGATTATGCCGTTATCCAAATTAAAAAGAATTTACAGGAATATAAAGCTCCACTGCAAGTGGGGTCTAATTAAATTGTATTGACAATGTTTGATAAATCGAAAAAGAAAGCAAAAGGAACAGGATTAGATTTGTTGGGACAAACAAATCGCATTGTAGAAGGAACAACGATTAAAGGGGATATTGAAGCAATAGCGGATATCCGAATTGACGGGGTTATTGAGGGAAATGTGGTTGTTAAAGGACGACTAGTGTTGGGGCCTATAGCGAGAATTGTAGGAGATATCAGTTGTGAAAATAGTGAGATTGAAGGGGAGATAGTAGGTAATATTCTAGTGAATGATCTATTGACAGTGAAATCTGCTGCACGAATTAAAGGAGATATCAGAGTAGGACGCCTAGCCGTTGAACCAGGAGCCAAGATTGACGTTAAATGTCAAATGGTTGGCAATGAACAACGATCGTAATGACAGACAAGAAATCACCTAACAAGTGGTTATCTCTAATTAATATCCCCATTCAAATGGGGATAATTATTTATTTATCACACCTGTTAGGTACTTGGTTAGATGATAGATACGGATTTGAAAATGCAATTGCAAATAAAATTTGTACGTTAGTAGGAGTAGGTTTAGCTTTGTACCAAGTAATCAAACAAGTCAATCAGTTAAATAAATAAAACAATGGACAAAGAAACACTACAAATTGGATTAAAACTTTTTATTGGTTTAGTCGTGGTATTCGCCTTGCACTATGCAGTGATCGCTTTTACAGATGCGGGAAACGCTCTACTTGAACTCGGTTATAGTTTAGAAAAGTTTTACGGATTTGAAATGGTCTTTTCTATTATCATCTTTTTTGCTCTATTTGGAATCAAAAATAGTCTGCCTAATAATTTGGGTTTTGTCTTTTTGGGATTCATTACTTTGCGATTAATTGCGAGTTATTTATTCGCAAAAGAGGGGTTGAATCACGAAATGGCTGACGAAGGATTTAAATACAATTTTTTACTCATTGTGTTGGTTTTCCTTGGCGGGGATGCATTTGTCGCCTATAGTATTTTAAATAAGAATACTACGTCAGGAGAAACTAAGTAAAAAAAGTTTGATATAAAGGTATGATAATACAAGAATTATTGTACTTTTGCACAAAATTTTAGGAACCAAAATATTCAAGAAGTTAAGATATGGTGACTCTCAAGAAATCACTGAATTTATTAGCAGCTGTTTTATTTACAGCCTCGTCGGTATTTTCGTACGCGCAAACTACTACTCAAAAACTTGAAAACTCAATTCAAGAAACTGAGCAATCTGTTGAAGAAACCCTTGAAGTAGTTGAAGGGGAAAGAGTAGGGACTCCTGCTGAAATGACGCAGGCTGAGAAAGTTCAAGCTCATATTACCCATCACTTAGCAGATGATTATTCATTTGTTTTCTTTTCTGATGAAGAGACAGGTAAAAACTATGGTTTTTCATTGCCAGTTATCTTAATCGACAACGGTCTTAAAATCTTCATGTCTTCAGAATTCGACTACGGGAAAAAAGTAGTAGAAAAAGACGGACAATTCTACAAGCTATATCACAGTAAGATATACAAAACGGATGCGGAAGGTACGATTGAGTACGATGAAGCACACCACCCAATCAATGAGAAACCACTTGATTTCTCTATCACAAAGAACGTAGCTTCTTTACTCTTCACTACAATTTTAATGTTTGTCCTTTTCTTAGGATTAGCAAAAACATACAAAAACGGACCAAACAACTTGCCAAAGGGTATTGCTAGAGGGTTAGAGCCTTTAGTGCTTTATGTACGCGATGAGATGGCTGTGCCAAATATTGGTAAAGCGAAATACAAAAAGTTTATGCCATACTTGTTGTCTGTGTTCTTCTTGATTTTCATTTTAAACATCTTGGGGCTAACTCCACTAGGATTTAACGTAACTGGAAATATTTCTGTAACCGTATGTTTGGCAATTTGTACATTCTTTATTGTACATTTTTCTGCAAACAAAGACTACTGGAAACATATGTTTTGGATGCCAGGTGTACCAGTGCCAATGAAATTGATGTTGATGCCAATCGAGATTTTAGGTGCAATCATTAAACCGTTCTCTTTAATGGTGCGTTTATTCGCTAACATTACAGCAGGACACTCGGTAGTATTCGGATTGATCGCTATCATCTTCGTGATGAAAGAAGCGTTAGGAACAGGTGGAGCGATTGGAATCGGATTCTTCTTGTCAACGTTCTTAGTTGTATTGGAGATTTTAGTAGCCTTCTTACAAGCGTTTATCTTTACGATGTTATCGTCATTATTTATTGGAATGGCTGTAGCAGATCACGATCACGAAGAGGCACATTAATAAAAGAGTAATAAAAATTAGAGTATAAATAAATTTGTTTAATTAATATTAAATTCAATACTATGACAATTCCAACTATCATTGGTGCAGGTTTAATCGTAATCGGAGCTGGTTACGGTTTAGGTAAAATTGGTTCTTCTGCAATGGACGCTATTGCTCGTCAACCAGAAGCTGCTGGAAAAATCCAAACTGCAATGATTATCATTGGAGCTTTATTGGAAGGTTTAGCATTCGGTGCTTTAATCTTAGGTAAATAATCCAAGTCAGTACAAAGAGTTTATCTGCAACGGTTGGTTGCAGGTAAACTTCTTATTTTAATTAAACAAAATCAGGTATTAAAAAGTATAATTTTAGATAATGGATAAGTTAATTAACGATTTCAGTTTTGGACTATTTTTCTGGCAACTAATTATTATGATAGTAATTGTTGTTATCTTAGGAAAATTCGCGTGGAAACCAATTGTAAATGCTTTAGAAGCTCGTGAAGAGGGAATCACTGATGCATTAGCAGCTGCAGAAAACGCTAAAAGAGAAATGGCTAATTTAAAAGCAGATAACGAAAAGTTATTAGCTGAAGCTCGTGCTGAGCGCGATACTTTACTAAAAGAAGCTCGTGAGATCAAAGAAAAATTGATCGCTGATGCTAAAACAGAAGCAGAAGCACAGGGTGAAAAATTAATCGCTCAAGCAAAAGCTACAATTGAAAGCGAGAAAGCTGCGGCTATTCTTGATTTAAAAACTCAAGTTTCATCAATTTCAATTGAAATCGCTGAAAAATTATTGAAAGATCAATTATCTAACAAAGAAGCTCAAACACAATTAGTTGAGAAAATGTTAGATGATGTAAAATTAAACTAATATCACTATGGTAAGCACAAGAGCTGCGGCACGTTATGCAAAAGCAATGCTTGAGGTTTCTTTGGAAAAAGGAAATGTTGATGCTATCAATGGGGATATGATCCTTATTTCTCAATCAATAACTCAAAGCACTGAGTTGAAGGCGTTTTTAGCAAACCCTCTCGTTAAAGATCAGTTGAAATTAAATGCTTTAGTAGAAGTATTTGCAACGGTAAACGAAAGTGTGAAAGAACTCTTCAAACTATTAAAAGCAAATAGTAGATTTGAAATCCTTGAAGCAACGGCTTTGGAGTTTCAAAAACAGTACGATTTGTATAAAGGTATTGAGAAAGTAACTGTTACTACAGCAATGCCAATCGATGCTAACCTTGAAGCTAAAGTTTTAGCTAAAATTAAAACGTTAGCACCAGGGAAAGAAGCTGTAATTACAAATATTGTAGATGAGTCAATTTTAGGAGGATTTATCTTGAAAATTGGAGATTTACAATACAATGCTTCTTTAGCAAATCAATTACAAGTATTAAAAAGAGAATTAATTAAGTAAAAAAAATCACCGCACGAATTTTTCGTGTATAAACATAGATAAAAATGGCGGACATTAAACCAGCTGAAATTTCAGCGATTTTAAAGAAACAATTATCTGGATTTAGCTCTGAAGCTTCTTTAGAAGAAGTTGGTACAGTACTAGAAGTTGGAGATGGAGTTGCTCGTGTTTACGGGTTAACTAATGCAGAGTACGGAGAGCTTGTTGTATTTGACAACGGTTTAGAGGCAATGGTACAAAACTTAGAAGAAGACAACGTAGGTATTGTATTGTTAGGTTCTTCTGTTGGTGTAAGCGAAGGTGCTACAGTAAAAAGAACAGGTCGTATCGCTTCTCTACGCGTAGGAGAGAAAATGGTAGGACGTGTTGTTAATACGTTAGGACAACCAATCGATGGTAAAGGTCCTATCGAAGGTGATTTATATGAAATGCCATTGGAGCGTAAAGCACCTGGTGTTATCTACCGTCAACCGGTAACTGAACCATTGCAAACCGGTATCAAAGCGATTGACGCGATGATCCCAGTTGGACGTGGACAACGTGAGTTGGTTATTGGTGACCGTCAAACAGGAAAAACAACCGTTTGTATCGATACAATTCTAAATCAAAAAGAATTCTATGATGCAGGTCAACCTGTTTACTGTATCTATGTTGCTATTGGACAAAAAGCTTCAACTGTTGCAGCTATCGCTAAAACACTAGAAGAAAAAGGTGCAATGGATTATTCAATCATCGTTGCGGCTAACGCATCAGATCCTGCTCCAATGCAAGTTTATTCTGCTATGGCAGGTGCGGCTATCGGAGAGTATTTCCGTGATACAGGTCGTCCAGCTTTGATTATTTATGATGATTTATCGAAACAAGCAGTTGCTTACCGCGAGATGTCTTTGATCTTGAGAAGACCACCGGGACGTGAGGCTTACCCTGGAGACGTTTTCTATCTTCACTCAAGATTGTTAGAAAGAGCGGCTCGTGTTATTGGTGATGATGAAATCGCTAAAAACATGAATGATTTGCCTGAGTCAATCAAACCTTTCGTTAAAGGTGGTGGATCTTTAACTGCTTTACCTATCATTGAAACGCAAGCAGGTGACGTTTCTGCATATATTCCAACAAACGTAATTTCAATTACGGATGGACAAATTTTCTTAGAGTCTGACTTATTCAACTCTGGGGTACGTCCAGCAATTAACGTAGGTATTTCTGTATCGCGTGTTGGAGGTTCTGCTCAAATTAAATCAATGAAAAAAGTAGCAGGTACTTTAAAATTAGACCAAGCGCAATTCCGTGAGTTAGAAGCTTTCGCGAAATTTGGTTCTGATTTAGATGCAGCTACAATGAACGTTATTTCAAAAGGTCAACGTAACGTTGAAATCTTGAAACAAGCAGTGAACGATCCTTATACAGTAGAAGATCAAGTAGCAATTATCTATGCGGGTTCTAAAAACTTATTGAGAAATGTTCCTGTAAACAAAGTGAAAGAGTTTGAAAAAGATTTCATCGAAGCTCTTAACACACGTCATAGAGATATTTTAGATCAATTAAAAGCAGGTAAATTCGGAGACGAACAAACTAGCGTTTTAGAGAAAGTAGCTAAAGAATTAGCTTCAAAATATTAAGAATTTTTTGAAAGAGTTTAAGCTTGCTACAAGCTTATTCTCTTTCTGAATTATATACGTTTTCAAATGGCAAATCTTAAAGAAATACGCAATAGGATTTCTTCTATTGGATCTACAATGCAGATTACATCTGCAATGAAAATGGTGTCAGCAGCTAAATTGAAAAAAGCGACTGATACGATTACAGCTATGCGTCCTTATTCAGAGAAGCTAACTGAGATTATTCAAAATGTTAGTTCTACTTTAGAAGGAGAGAATTCAGGTGTATATTCGCAAGTTAGAGAGGTAAAAAATGTATTGTTCATTACAGTAACTTCTAATAGAGGATTATGTGGTGGTTTCAATGCCAACATTATTAAACAGATCAATGTATTAGCGGATTCAGAGTTTAAAGGTGCTAATATTGATTTATTGACAATCGGTAAAAAAGGATTTGATATCCTTAAAAAGTCATATACTGTTGTTGATAATCAAAGTTCACTATACGATCATTTCGATTTCGACCATACAGCGGTTATTGCAGAACATGTAATGGAAGCTTTTGTGAATGAGAAATATGACTCCATCCAAATTGTATATAACCAGTTTAAAAATGCCGCTACTCAAATCGTAGTTACAGAGCAATTTTTGCCATTATTGCCAATAGAAACAGAAGCAAGTGAAGCAGCATCAGATTACATCTATGAACCTTCAAAAGAAGAGATCATTGAAACTTTAATCCCCTTGTCGTTAAAAACGCAAATGTTTAAAGCAATCGCTGACTCAGTAGCTTCAGAGCATGGGGCGCGTATGACTGCGATGCACAAAGCGACAGATAACGCACAAGAATTGAGAGATGCGTTGAAATTAACTTACAACAAAGCTCGTCAAGCTGCAATTACAAATGAAATTTTAGAGATTGTTGGTGGTGCAGAAGCATTAAAAAACTAATCGAAAATAGATTATACTTTAAAAAAAGGCTGTCTCTTAGAGACAGCCTTTTTTGTTTTAGTACGTATCGTTTATTCAAAATATATACTATCAATAAGCAGTTCATAGGTTGATCCACTTCCCGTTTTTAACGAGAAGACATCTCCTTCACCTGTACTGTTATAGGCTGTATCACTTAAATCGAGCGTCAATTTTACCCATTGCCCCCCTGTATCAATGCTGCCATTGTATTGATTGGTTGTAAATTTTGAAAGTTCGAGATTCTCTGTGCCGACAATACCAGCGTTAAACGGATCATAGCCACCAGCGGCTTTGTTGACATTGAATGAAAGAGATTTGGATGTAGATGTTCCTTTGATCCAAACGACGACTTTGGTTTTCCCAGCGAGTACTTCTTTGTTTGTAATGGTAAAAACGTAGTCGTTTCCAGTTGTGGTCCCGGAGAGTTTCATGGCGTCTTTTCCATTTCTTCCTTGACCAGGTGCGTGTGTTGCATAAGGTTTTAGTCCAAAGTTGTTTAAAGTACCTACAAATCCATCCCATGCATTGAAATCAGCCACGACGAGTGGATCTCCTGGTTCTGGATCAACAGGTCCTTCACCGCCATCGTCTTCTACTGGTGTTCCGTCTTCAAATCGAATCTCGTCTATAACAAGGTCATAGTCGGCTTCATTTCCATTTCTGAAGCTAATGAATGTTCCCGTTCCAGATGTATGGTAATCGCCGTTTAAAGGGCTTAAATCGAGTGTAATCTTCACCCATCTATCGTTGGTATCTATTGTTCCTCCATAGATGTTGGTTGTGTTTCCTGATGGAATTCCATTATACTCTGTTTCTGTCATGTTGGGTTGGAGTACTTTGCTAGTCGTTACACTTTCGAGGTTATAGGCGTAGTAGTTGACTCCATTGGCTTTGTGTATGTTGATTGATAGTGATTTAGCTGCTTTTCCTTTCATCACAAAGGATAGCTTGGTCGCATCTGTTGGCATTTTTACGTGCTCTACTGAAAATAGATAACCGTTCTTTACACGTGATCCTTTTACGGCTAATCCCGTTGAATTATTCCAGCCTTGTCCAGTTGCTTTTTGCGCTGTAGCATCGCTCAATTGATTTTTGAAAATCACCCCTAAGAACGCATCCCAATCTTCAAAATCTGCCCCTGGAAAAGCCAAGTATTTGCCTAGTTCTACCTCTCCCGGGTCTACTGGTCCTTCATCATCGCCAAAGGGTTCCTCTTTTAAGTTAATATCTTCTAATACACGAGGGTAGAATTGAACTACATTATTGAATATATCTACAATACCCGTAATGGATCCACTGTATTTGGGAATCTCATAGGGTACAAAATCGCTAGCGTATTGACTCGTTCTAACGAAGAAGGTGCGATTGTCTTTGTCTACCATTTCTCTTAAGGTTTGACCTTGACTATCGACATCGGTCTTATCATATAGCGTTTTTCCAACCACTTTTCGATTGAATTGCACGTCTTTTATGGTTACCAATCTCCCTTTGTATTGCTCTTTTTTCTCATTGAGTTCTGCTAGTGTGATAACCGGATTGTAGGTGTTGAAGTTTGATACAGGTTTACAATATTTGCCAATAAACTTGTCAATGGATCCTTTGGGAATCGATGTTGTGTACTTACCGTTTGTGCCACCACCAACATTGAGAACATCGTAACTGGTATTGAAGTACAAGCCACCCAAGCGAATGTAAAGAATCGTTCCTGGTGGATATTGAACGAAAGAAGTGCTGTTTTCTAAGTTTATAACCAGTGGTTTTTGTGTGTTCTCATCAACAAGGTGAATTTTGTTGTGAAAGTTCCCGCCTTTATCACTGGAAACAACTACGCCTTTTAGTATATCTTGAGGGTCTCCACTATAGGGTTTTACTGTTATTTCGGCTAATGCATATAGATCGTCAATAGTCTTGTTGATCGTTACCTTCGGTTCCTCACAATTTAAAGACGGAACGGAAAAGTCGTCGTTCTTGGCACAACTCGAGAGTAAAATCCCGGCTAGTGCGACAAAAAATATAGATTTAAATATCGTTTTCATAGTTAAGAATTTAGAAGTTGTAGTAAACATTTACAAAGAAATTACGGCCATATCCATAAAAATATTTGTTGCCAAATCGATTATAAGGACCACTGTTTCGTTCTATCTCTTGCTTGTAGTTTGCATTTCTTGCCTGTTCGAATCCGCCTGTTTTGTAAACCCTATTGAATACATTGTTGATTGAAGCAAAGAAGCCTACAATAGTTCTATTGGGTAATCGCCACGATTTACCTCCAGTAATATTGACAAGGGTAAAATCATTTAGTTTCTCTTGTCTTAAAATTTGGCGCAATTTTTCGTCTGTAACATCCGTGAATGGTTGACCAGGTGTTGTAGGGTCTAAAACGAAGTTTCGCGTTCTTCTAAGAGCGGATACGTCCGTATAAGCATCAGCCATATAGTTTACGTTCGCACCTACAAACCAAAAAGCGGGGTCTCTATACTCTAAACCTAGTGATAAAGCCGTTTGTGGACCGTTAGAGAGCTTGTATTTCTTAAGGGCTGCTTCTCCATAGTCAAAGGTACGCGATAGATTGTCTGAGGATAAATATACATTGGGATTACTCGTGTAAAAAGCTTGTCCAAGTGCGGCGGCAGCTGAAGCTTTCAAGGTAGGGGTAAGCTGATATTCTGCACCGATTTCTAAACCGAGATGCCTTTTGTCAATACCTGTTAGTACCTCAGATACAAAACTGTTACCATTGTTGTATAGTTCTCCATTCTCATCCCTTAGACCAGCACCATCAGCAAAGTAAAAATTAATCTCTGTACTGTTGTGGATTTCAGAAAAATAACCCGTTATCCTTGCTTTTAGCTTTGGCGTGCGCAAGATATAGCTACCATCTACACTAAAAATAGCTTCATTTTGGGGTGAAGGTACTAGTGCATTGTTTACGCGTATATTGGCAAAGGTATTTTTAATCGTGGGAGCTTGTTCGTGATAAGAAATATTGAGATCCAAAGCGTGTTTACCTGTGATTTGATACGTAGCACCCCCTTTAAAACCAAAGGTTGTGAAGTCTGTATGTCCGCTTTTTCCATAGGAATTGTTCATGTACACGGGGTTCTTATACAATCCTTCTCGTTGGTAATTGGTGTACCCAAGATTTGATGCAAAATAAAAATCAAGGGGGCCGTAATCAAATACAAGTTGAGCAAATGCATCAAAGATATCGGCATAAAGCTTATAGTTGTACCCAAATTTATCTCCTTCTTTGACACGTCTATTAGGGTTGTTACTGTCTTTATCTTGCAATTGGGGATCTTGATACGTATCAATGTCTAAATAGTACCAACCTCCTAATAAATCGGTTAGTTTTTGGTAATTCGTAGACGTCAGTTTTCGATAGTTTATGCCCGCATCCAAAGTAATATTGTCGTCTAATTTTCGCTTGAAAGAAGAATTCAATGCGACTATTTTTTCTTGTTGACGATCTTCGTATAGTACGATCTTACTTCGACCGTCAAAACTGTTATTGATCGCATAGATATTAGACCAATCCACTTGTCCATCTTCAATGAAAGAAACGCGGTTTTCCTCTGCATTTTTTAAAGCGGATAGGGTGTTGACTTTCATCGGATTGTTAGGAGAAAGGGCGTCGAATTGATCTTGTGATAGGGTCCAATAGGAAGGATCAATTTGCGTGGTGTAATAACTAGGTAAGTTCTTGTAGTAGGTCGGGTCGGGATTTAGGTTATTTTGGTAACTAAATCGACTATCTGCAATATACCCAAATTGATAGGAAGCGGTCGTAGTTAAAGATGTTTTCTCATCCATATTCCAATAATGGGTCAGCATAAAAATAGGCTGTTCAATGGCTCGATAGCGAGAGGTGCGTTTGTCACCTTCCTGCCAGCCCCAATAGGAATTGTACTTAAAGCCTTTTAGATCAGCTTGTTCTTGGGTGATTGGCGCGTTTTTTCCTCTTTTGTTTTTGGCGTAGATGGCTGAAAAATTCAGACTGTGTTCGTCATTGAATTTCTTTTCTACTGCTGTAAAAAAGGATAGCGCATCGTAATTAGTACCTTCCCAATATCCTTCTTTAGCTCCTCGATAGGATCCTGCAACTACATAGGCCCATCCCTTTTTGTTTAAGCCAGAAGAATGCATGAAGGTTGGTCGCCAATTGTAGTTGGTATTAGAGCCTGAAAAAACGGCACGGGATCCTTTTCGAATATGAGAAGCTCGGGTTGAAATGGCTTGCGTTCCCAAAATGCTTCCGTACGTATAATCGGAAGGCTTAGAACCCGAAGAAAACGCTTGATTGCGCATCACATCGTTTAAACCTCCCCAGTTGCTAAATTGCGGTCGACCATCTAAGATGCGGTTCATCACAACACCGTTGATTAGTGTTTTTCCATACTCGTTGTTTAGTCCACGAACCTTAAAAAAAGATTGCCCCCAGTTGAAGGCTGCTACTTGTTGAAAGGGATCCTTAGTTGCCTGTAATAATCCCGACGACGTATCTGAACCAGAATTGTCATCACTGAGATCATTTTCAGTTAAAGTGATAAAGCCTATTTGGGCTTGAGCCATTAAATCTTCTTCTAGAATAATTTCACCTAAATCTTGGGTGTTAGTTCCCTCTCCTGTTACATACAGCTGTAAATTAACGTATCCAGGATAGGATAGTTCCACTGTTTGTTCCTCGGATGAATGGAGTTCTAGAACAAAGATTCCCTCACCGTTTGTTAGAGTCGAAATATTGGTCCCAATGATTCTCGCCTGTACCGCATTAATCGGGATTCGAGATTTGGCATCGAGTACTTTTCCTCTAATTTCATGGTGGTCTTGTGCAAACGTCACCGTTGATATTGCACAAAGCAAAACAAATAAAAGTTTCCTCATAGTGCTAATAATTATTAAAGAGCTAAGTCGAAAAGCCGTATACTTTTCCTAGTAAAGTTAAGTTTTTAAGATAAAAACTACTATTTTTGTGTGAAGTATTTTTCTAAATTACGTTAACTTATGAAGAAAATAGTAAAAATATTGACTTTAGCGTATATTCTAGTAGGACTGGGTATAACGCTTCATGCCCAAGAAAAAAAGTATCAAATCCACACGATTGCTTTTTATAATTGTGAGAATTTATTTGACACCATTCGAGACCCCAAGATTTATGATGAAGAATGGACACCAGATGGGGCACAGGCATGGACCAAAAAGAAATACGAGAAAAAAATTGAGAACCTCACCCGCGTAATGTCGCAAATTGGCACCGATGAAAATCCCAATATGCCTGTTATTATTGGAGTAGCTGAAGTGGAGAATAGAGCCGTATTGGAAGATTTGATTCACGCACCAACTATGCAACCAGGTGATTACGACATTGTACATTATGATTCACCAGATCGTCGGGGTATTGATGTGGGACTACTCTATAGCAAAAAACATTTTTTACCGACACATACTTCTAAACACCCCCTTTACATCTATGATCAGCTCAAGGATAATAAGCGAATTTATACGCGTGATCAACTGTTAGTTACAGGTTTGTTGGATGGAGAAGAAGTTCATTTTATTGTCAATCACTGGCCTTCCCGAGTGGGAGGTGAAAAAGCGAGTAGCCCAAACAGGGAAGCTGCGGCGGCTTTAAATAGGAAAATTATAGACTCCCTTCAAGGAATTAATCCACAGGCAAAAATCATCACGATGGGCGACATGAATGATGGTCCATATAATACAAGTATCAAGAAGGTATTAAATGCCAAAGGCAAAAAGGAAGAGGTGGAACCACAAGGCTTATTTAATCCGATGGAAAAGATGGCAAAGGATGGTTTGGGAACGTTAGCGTATCGCGATGCTTGGGATATTTTTGATCAAATGATACTGACAGAAGCCTATCTACAAGAAGGATATGAGTCTTGGAAATATTGGAAGGCAAGGATCTTTAAAAAACCGTTTATGGTACAGTCTACAGGACAGTATAAAGGATATCCTTTGCGAAATAGCAATAGTGAGCCTGGATTCAGTGATCACTTTCCCGTTTATATTTATCTGATTCGAGAACAACGATAAATAGAAAGCGTGCAATTGCACGCTTTCTTCGTTTGAAACGATATCCTTTTATTAATTGATAGGTTAATCAACTTGCACAGTATCAGCGTGAATCTCAAACCGAATCTCATCGAGCATCAAATCGTAATCACTGGAAATCGTTGCGGTTTTTCCTCCAAAACGGATAGACAGCAGTGGACCTTTTCCCGATTGATTGTAGGCAAAATCACCTAAAGGAAGGATGATTTTAATCCATTCGCCTTGGGTGTTAATGGTTCCTTTGTATTGATTGACGTTGCCCTGTTGATTGGTATGTGGGGTAGGAAGTACAGTTTTACTCTTTTGGACATCCTCCAAATTATAGGCAATAAAATGGCCCATATCGTTGTAGACGTTGATGGAGAGTGATCGCTGACTAGCCGTTCCTTTCAATAAAAAAGAAAGTGCAGTGGCTTGTGGAGGAACCTGTACTGATGAAGCGATAAAGGCATAATCTGTTTTAGTCGGAGAACCTTGAAAAGCCAATCCTGTGGACTGCTCCCATCCCAAACCGATCGCCTGCGTGGCAAATTTTAATCCTGTTTTGCCAATAGAAGCGATAAAATGATCCCATTGCTCAAAGTCGGAACCGGGGAAAGCTACTATAGGACCTGGTTCAACTGGAATCTCCTCTGGCTCGACTTCGCCTGGATTCGTATCTGTTTCGCCTTCGGTTTCTGAAGAAAATCCATCCAAAGGAGGTTGATCGAGTTGAAGGTCTTCTAACACACGGGGATAAAATTGAATTTGTGTGCTGAATACATCGGCAATTCCCGTAATTGTACCACTGTTGGCCGTAATAACATAGTCAACAAAGTCTTTGCTCATTTTTCCGGTTCGAATATAGCAGGTGTTTCCCTTGGCATCTTTTACCTTTCTCAGGGTATATCCTTGCAGATCTACATCAAGTGGATCGTATAGCTTTTTGCCAATTTGACTTGGGTCAAACTGTACGTTTTCTAGGGTAAGCAATTGGCCAACGTGTTGTGCTGTGTTTTGTTTGAGCTCTTCTAGCGAGAGAAGGTGGTTGTATACTGTAAAATCGGATACAGGATTACAATAGGTTTCAATGCATTGTACAATAGCGTTTTTAGCAATGCTTCCAATGTATTGTTTGCCACTAGAAGCAGTGTATATACCACCACCAAAGTTTAATTTGCCATAGCTATTGGTACAATACAGGTTTCCCAATTGGAGTAGGAGTTTGGTACCCGGAGGAAAAGAGGTAAACGATGCTGCCATTTCTAAGTTGATGATGGCAGGGGTTTGCGTTTGTTCCTCTACTACGTAAAGTTTGTTGTAAAAATTTCCGCCTTGATCACTTGAAATAACAATAGCTGTTAATGCATCGGTTTTCGAACCAGGATAGGGGCGAATCTTATCGTCAATGCGTTTGGACACCTCATCTATGGTAGTATTGACCTGACGTACAGGATCAATACAAGTGAGCGAAGGGACAGTAAAATTGTCGTTTTTCGCACAGTTAGTAAAAAGCAGAATGAATAAGAAATTGCCTAGGATTGTATAGTTTTTTTTCATGAAAGGTGGGGATTAGATGGTATAGTAAATCTGAATAAAGAAGTTTCGACCATAGCCGTACCAGTATTTCGTGCCAAATACAGTATGCGCTCCACTTGTGTGTTTTTGTTCTTGTGCGTAAGTGGCATTTCTGGCTTGTTCAAATCCTCCAGTGCGATAGGTCGTATTGAATACATTTTGTATAGAAGCGAAAAAACCGAAGGTGGAGCGATTAAAGAGGCGCCAAGATTTACCTGCAGAAAGAGATACGAGACTATAGGCAGGCAATCGCTCTTGTTGGAGAAGCTGACGTAAGTGAGCCGTGGTTAATCCTTCAAACGGGCGTCCCCTTTGTTCTGGATCGCGAATAAAATGTTGAGTCCTCTTGATTGGCGCTATGCGAACAAAAGCATCTGCTAGGTAATTGATTGTGGCTCCAATAAACCAAAAAGTAGGAGCTCGGTAGGTTATACCCAGAGATAGTGCTGTTTGTGGTCCATTAGACACCTTGTAATTCGCCAAAAGAGCCTGACCTAAGTCTACCGGTTGAGCGGTATCGATCGCATCGTAATGTACATTGGGATTGTTCGTGTACGAAGACTGCCCCAGTGCAGCAGCAGCAGATAGGTTGACCGTTGAAGTTAACGCATAGGCCGCACCTAGTTCTACTCCCCTATGACGTCTATTGCTGTTGGTGATTCGCTCGGAAACCAAGTTTCCTTTAGCCTCAGAAATGGCAATGCCTTCTGTGTAAAAAAAGTTAAGCTGTGTATCGTTTTGTATCTCTGCTAAATAACCCGTTACCCTCCCTTGAAAAGTAGGCGATCGAAAGCGATAGCTGCCCTCTAAACTAAAGATGTTGGCAGCTTTTAACTGAGGGATTACTGCGTTGCTAATTCGAATGTTGGCAAATGAATTTTGAATAGAAGGCGCTTGATTGTAGTACATAGCTTGAGCTTGAAATAAGTGTTTACCTGATACATAATACGTGAAACCTCCTTTAATGCCTAGTGTATTGAAATCTACTCGTTCGCTTGGTCCGTAGGATTGTGTAGGGTAGTGTGGATTTTTGTATAATCCCTCCCGTTGATACTGACTAAAGGAAATATTTTCCGCGAAATAGAACTCCAATCGATTGTATCGAAAGACAAATTGACTGAAAGCATCAACTGTTGTTGCGAAAAGTTTATAGTTGTGTCCGTAGTGATCACCAACGACAATGCTGCGATTAGGGTGGAGTACATTGCTGTCTTGTAATTCTTTGGCTTGAAAAGAATCAATATCCATATAGTGTGTTCCTCCTAGTAGATCTATGAGCTTTTTGAAGTTTGAAGATTGTAAATGACGATAGTTTACTCCAGCATAGAAGGTGATGTTAGTTGAAAAAGTCGTTTGAAAATTAGTTGTAAACGTGCGTGTTTGATCTTGTTGTCGATCCTCGTATAATACAATTTTACTTTGCCCATTAAAAAGGCTATTGCTGTTGTAAATTTCTTGCCAATGGAGTTGACCCTGTTGTTGGAAGGCCGTTCCAACTTGCTCAGCTTGCTGTAAATTGGCCAAAGTAGCCTGTTTAAAAGCATCTTCATTAGGAAGCATCTCAAATTCCTCCCTAGTCATTGACCAATAGGCTTTGTCTATTTGAGTGAGGTAATAGCTAGGTAAATTTTTGTAGTAGGCGGGATCTGGATTTAGATTGTCTTGGTAGTCCAATCGGCTTTGTCCTTGATATCCCCATTGATAACCAAGGGTTGTCGTTAGTTTTGTCTGTTCCTTTATCGCCCAACTGTGCGTCAAGGTAACTAGAGGTTCTTCAATGTTCTGGTAACGGGCATTTCGCTTTTCCCCGTTTTGCCAACCCCAATAGGAATTGTAGGTCACTCCTTTCAGCTTGGTCTGCTCTTGGGTATTAGCACTGTTTTTAGCGCGTTTGTTTTTAGCATAAATACCAGAGAAATTTAGGCTGTGTTTATCGGAGATTTTCTTTTCAATGCCGATAAAAAACGACAAGGCATCGTAGTTCGTTCCTTGCCAATACCCCGCTTTAGCTCCGCGATAAGAACCCGAAAAAGAATAGGCCCAATTCCTTGGGGTTAAGCCCGAGGCATAGCTAAAAAATGGTTTCCAAAGGTATGAAGTAGTTGAACCCGCAAAACCTACTCGCGTTCCTTTTCTCAAGCTTGAGGCTTGGGTTTGGATAGTCTGTGTACCCCAAATACCACCAAACGATTCCGCAGCTGCTGAGGAGCCTTGATAAAAAAGTTGATTTCTCGTTACTTCATTTAACCCTCCCCAATTGCTCCATTGCGGACGATGATTTTGTATTTTGTTCATTACTACCCCATTGAGAAGTAACTTGCCATAAGCGTTGTCTAGCCCTCGAATGCGGAATTGGCTTTGTCCCCAAGCATAAGCGGCGGCTTGCTGAAAAGGATCTTTAGTTGCCTGTAGGAAACGAGCACTACCTATCGCAGGAGATTCGTCCTCCTCTAAATCTTCTTCTGTTAGTGTAATTAATCCCAATTGTTCCGCGGAAATCCAATCTTCTTCGAGCAATAGATGACCTAAATCGAGGGATTCTAGTGCGCTAATTTCAACGGCATATCGCTTAGTGGTGTGGGCGGGAGAAGAAAATCCAATCTCCCATTTTCCTGGGGCTGAAGGGTGTAGAGTAAAGGCTCCCTCTTTATCGGTTAGGGTAAATTGATGCGTGCCTATTATGCGCGCTACCACAGCCTGCAAAGGCTGACGCGTTTTGGCATCAAGTACCTTTCCCGTGATTTTTTCTTCTTCCTGCGAATAGAGAAAGGAAGGAAGTAAGGCTACAAGTAAGGCAAGTATAAAGTACTTCATAAGCATAATAGATGAATTAAAGGGAGTTAAAATTGATTTATTTCTTATAAAGTTAATTTTTTATTGAATTATTGTTTAATTTAAATCTATTATTTTAAGTAAAAATTATAAAAATGAATGAAATGATGAATTATTGTTTGAAATTATTAATTGTACTTGTAGGATTAATAGCAAGAGAAACTGTTTTTGCACAGGAGAAACAATATCAAGTGCGGACGATCGCTTTTTACAATTGCGAAAATTTGTTTGATACCGTTAAGGATCCAATAAATAGAGATGAAGAATGGACGCCACAAGGAGCAAGAGCATGGAATCAAAAGAAATACCAACAGAAACTAATGAATGTAGCCCGAGTTTTATCACAGATTGGCAGAGAGGAAAATCCCGTACTGCCATCAATTATTGGTGTGGCTGAAGTTGAAAATCGCCAAGTGTTAGAAGATTTAGTTCAACAGTCTAGTTTACAACGGGGTGATTACGGTATTGTTCACTTCGACTCTCCGGATAGGAGAGGGATTGATGTTGGACTGTTATACGCGAGAAAACATTTTGTCTTACTTCAAAGCACAAAGCACACCCTTTACCTTTATGATCAAAGACAAAAGGCAAAAGATAGTTCCGCTCAAAGGAGAATATATACCCGGGATCAGCTATTGGTTTCGGGGCTATTGGAGGGGGAAGAAGTTCATTTTATAGTGAATCACTGGCCTTCTAGAGTTGGAGGTGAGAAATTAAGTAGTGTGAACAGGGAAGCAGCTGCCGCTTTGAACAGAAAGATCATCGACTCCTTACAAAGAATAAATCCTCAGGCGAAAATCATTACTATGGGAGATCTAAACGATGGACCATTCAACACGAGTGTAAAGAAGATACTGCAAACGGAGGGAGATCGAACTAAGGTACAACCTCAAGGACTGTTTAATCCCATGGATAAAATGGCCAAAAACGGTTATGGTACTTTAGCGTATCGAGATCATTGGGATATTTTTGATCACCTCATTCTGACAGAAGCTTTTTTAGGGAAGGACTATTCTTCTTGGTGCTATTGGAAAGCTCAAATTTTTCAAAAGCCCTTTATGATACAAACTACAGGGCAATATCAAGGGTATCCCTTGCGGAATACCACCAATGAGCCGGGGTTTAGCGATCACTTTCCCGTATATGTGCTTCTTTTACGTCAATGGTAGCCCTTGGCGAAGGAGCTGGTAAAGGCTCAAACGAAACTATTTTTGGTCAAAAATCGAATATTTCTGGATACGGCTTTGACAAACCACAGCTTAAACCTAAAATAGCTGAATTTCGGTTTAATTCTTGTGGGGAGTAGTTAACAAGCTAATCTGTATACCGCTATTTTGTAATCGTTTGGCTGTTCTAACTAAGCTTGTGAAAAACTAATTGTTAGAAATAATTCAAATTGCGAACATTGATGTCTTTAAAATACATTTTATGTGATTTGATTAATTAAATAACTTTTTTTAACAAGGTATGTTTGTTTTAATCTCTGTTTTTTTGATAAAATCCTTTTTTAATTACTTGATAGTTTATACGTTTGGGGTGATTTACTGCCATTGTATAAATTAGAAAATAAAAAGCACGAGCTAAGTGGGTTAAAAAATTGAACAGGACCCGTTTTTTTATCACTGGATTAAGCACAATCTAGGAGAGTATATCAAAAACGATACTACTGGCGCCTATACAAAAGTAGGGAGTTCTCATTGTAGCTATCAGATAGAACAAACAAAAAATGGGAGAACAATACAAGAAATTGGAAAGAAAACCGCAGCTGAATTAGAATACTTAAAAGCGAGGTGGAAGCTAAAAGTAGAGGAAGAGTTGAATAGCGAAGAGTACTGTAATAGTGTGTATAATAGCGATCGAGAACTTGTTAAGCTCGTTCGAAACGAGCGTTACAAGCAAGGGAAAAATGTGATACGCACTACCGCTTTTATGATAATAAAAAAATAAAGTAGGCTAGCTATAGCTATACGAAAGAACGGACTATGAAAAAGGATAATCAAATAACAGTCGGCCCAATTGAACAAGATCCTCCGAACAAGCAGGTAGCAGTTGGTTCAGGAGAACCTACTACTACACAAGCAAGAGAAAGTCTCATCATCTCGGTAGAAGAACTAAATGATACCACTCAAATGGATCAGGATCACTGTGATGCTGTTATGTCAAGTGTAGAGCAAACTCAAGAAGAAAAGCGAGAAAATGATATCGCTAATGAAACGATAGCAGCACAATATGTGGTTTGTAAAGGAGCTACTTGTACCTGTGATGGGAATCCCTCAGCTAAGGGAACTTTAGTGGTTACTACCCATAAGAAGTACTACATCAATGATCAAGAAGCAGACAAGCCTATTGCTACGGTTGAAGATGTAATGTTTAAAGAAGGAGTTTCCCCCTTTATTACCTGTAGTCATAAAAAGGGCAATGATAAAACGTGTACCTATGCTCCCCAAGGGAAGTGGAAAGTGCCTAATAATGCCAAATTTCCAGAAGTAGGAGGTAAGGATATTCTCACGGAACTAGGAACATTGAGTTGTGCCATAGGGGGGACATTGACAATTATGACCCATGGTCAAACGGTTGACGTAGACGATGAGGACGTACAAGAAGTAGAGGATGCTTTTGTTGATATGAGTGCGATCAATGCCTTGCTGAGTTATGAAGAACTCCCATCAGAAGAACAAAAATACCCAGAAGAATATGTTAGTGATGTGTCCCAACTAACCTGTACACTAAGTGAGGATGTTGTCCTAACCCCTTATAGCGAAGGTAATAC
The DNA here is from genome assembly GCF_050522425.1 of Myroides sp. C6-3. Lineage (NCBI taxonomy): Bacteria > Pseudomonadati > Bacteroidota > Flavobacteriia > Flavobacteriales > Flavobacteriaceae > Myroides > Myroides sp. C6-3. The sequence goes on from NZ_JBMVQP010000026.1 coordinate 46,819, forward strand.
GCGCGCTTTCTATGTGTTGAAAGGTCAGTTTGTCGATTTTAGAGCAACTGTAAGCGTCAATACAGCGGATAAAAACAAAAGAAGAGGAGAGAATATTAGTTGGGGGGTTACTGAAATTCTCTCGGAAGAGGTATTCACAGAGGCGAAAAGTTCTTCGTCAAAGACCTATAAATTACAAGTTGTTGACCAAGATAAAGTTGTGTATAAAGCCTTTAAACGAGTCACTAATCCGTTTGGTTTCGCCTTTGCCAAAAGCGGACGCTATATTGTAGATGCAAGTTCCCGTGAGAAGGAAGCAGGTAGGGAATGGGCTTACTATAAAGACCAGTATTGTTATATTGAAGTAGTAGATCAAGCGAGTATCACTGCCCTTAGTGTAAAGGGAGTCAATCAGGAGATTTTCATTGGAAATGAGGTAACAATTACCGTGACTAGCAACCTTCCTTTATCCTCAACAACGTTGAGTAGTCTGACTATAGCAATAGCATCAGTAGCAATAACGGGGGAGGAATCTACACTGTATAGTTATCGAGATTCTTCTATTGAATCACTGGTGGACATTAAACGCTATACACAGACTGCCAATAAATTAGAGGCGAAGTTTACCTGTGTAAATTCTGGTTTGTTTACGATTAAAGTACTACAAGACGGACAAGAATTGACGGCGTTTCGTCAATCTATGGAAGTGTTAGAAAACAAAGTGATTGATATTCAACATGTGGAAGGACGTATTCGTCGCGGAACCCAAGCTAGTTATCAGGCAATTTTAAAGAATAGAAATACAGTAGATACGACTAAAATAAAATGGAGAATCCGCAGTCCTCATGGAAGAACGTATGGAGAGGAAAAAGTGGGGGAGACAGGAGTATTTGTTTTTAGAGAGTTAGGAAAGTATACCCTACAATGCCTGTATGGAAGTCGCCTTTTTTTTGACCTAGAGGAGGTACAGAAGCAGATTGAAGTAATTGATAATAAAATAGAAAGCATAACGGTACAACATGCTGTGGCAAAAGAAGAAGGAAAGAATTATACTGTCTTTGTCCATCAGCGCGCTGTAGTTCGTATCGGTACACCTTTAGATTATGTTTATGAGGCTGTAGTCCCTATTTCGAACTCAAGTGTACTGAATTTCCATGCCTCCAAAGAAGAAGCCCTAGCTTATATTAATGCAAATAAAAGTAAAAAAGACCCCTTGTTGCTCTATAGCTTATCGTATTTGGGTAAAGGTGCTAATCAAACTGAAGGCGAAATAAAACTAAGCAGGGAGAGAACAAAAAAAATAGGGAGTACTCCTGTTTACTTTACTGCAAGCACAGCTACCTTAGACTTGACTTTGTGCAGTGAAGGGATGTATTTCTTGAACGTTCAGTTGGGTGATGACACTCCCGTTGAGGTCGTTTTAAACAGCAGTAAGGGACGTATAAAACAGTGGTTTTTTCACGATGGCAAACACAAAACAGCGCGTATCGGATATAAACAAAACTTTGGTATCGCTGCAACGGTAGAGGGATGGGCCAACAAAAAAGGAAAGCTCCATATTTGGTGGGACAATCGTACAAACGGAGGAAGAATCTTAAAGTACCTTAAGGTAGAAGAAACCATCGAAAAAGAGCGACATCACTTAATTTATAGTCAAGAAGTTACTTTTGACAGCAAAGGGGTAATAAATAGAACGATAGGAGAAGGTACTGATTTTTGGAAGAATTTAATAGAAGTAGCTCACAACAAACAGGCAAAAGAAGAAATTTTCAATTTTTATTTTACCCTTTCTGAGGTAGAAGTGCCTTGTGAGAATCAAAATGAAGAAGTATACCATAGTGAATTTCGAAAAGGGCATGTATTTCCCAATCAGAGTATAGCTTCTGGTACCTATGCTATTTTGGCTGAGCAACCACATGGTGTTGGGAAATTTGTCGATAAGGATAAGAAAGAGTTAGCTGCTATTGTTCAGTATACCGATCAGACTTTTATTGCCCTTCACCTCTATAAAGGATTTGAAAATGAAATAGATCAGACGATTTACGAACTCCACCTTTATGAGAATAAAAAAGGAGACGATAAATTAATTGAGTGTTACAATATAGTAGCCCATGAAACGGAAATTGTCAACTATATTCAACTTCCTACCTCTAGTGCTGCGTATGGATCATCTACTCATGTGCAAGATAAAGGCAATGAGAAAAATCCTCGGTTGTTTTATTTTATCCTATATACATGGAAGAAAGAAGATCAAGAAGCGTTTAATCGCTTGAAGGGACAACCCGCCCAAAAAAGGTATACGTATAGCGATAGCAGTAAACTTAGATTTAGGGTGATGTATCCAGAAAACTTGGGAGTTAAAAGCCAAAATGACAGTAGTATTATTGAATTAGAGGAGGAGGATAAAGCCCAGTATATTGCAAATTTAAAGAAAAAGAAAGCGGAAAAGAAACGCAAGCAAGAACTCAATCAGGAGTATATGGCAAATGCTATAGAAGGAATGAATGATAGAGGTGATGAGTTCAGAAAAAAATATGCTCCTTTTATTCAAATTTACGAACAATTGGATCGTGAAATCAAGGCAATCGATCAGGAGATACAAACGCTATCAGCCTATAACGCTCGAATAGCACGCAACAACGCCAAGATGGGCGAAGGAAGAAAAGGCGTGAAGAACTACTTTCAACAGCTAAAACTCGCGGTTAATCCGATATACAATGAGGTACAGAATCGAAATAAAAAGCGGGTACCGGTGAAGGTGGAAAGTGGGTCTGCACAAGTGGCATCTACGAATCACGTTGGATGTCCGAATTGTAGAGCAGCGGTTACACCAGCGCAGTTAAAGCCTATTTTTCCCGATGCCACACCTGAAACATTACAACAAGTGGCAGAAGCTTATACAAAGTTTATGGAGTATTTTTCCTTAGATACATGTAGAAAGAAGGCCTACTTCTTTGCCGCAGCTTCTGTAGAAGCAGGAACTTCTATACTAGGGCGCTATCATTCAACCGAAGAAGATTTATACTATTCGAGATTAAGTCTTTTACGAAATTTCCCATCAACTTTTTTTAGTGGTAGTATGGTGTATAGTGCGGAAGCTAAGAAGAAGGTTTGGCAATCCGATGTTTACATCGCTCAGTCAGGAGATAGCAATTACCAAAAGCACGATTGGTATGCAACTGTAAACAGGAACGGCACGGTATTATATATATAAACAGAAGATGATAAAAAGGGCTATGAAAATCGCATCTTCAAAACGAAAGCCCTTTGGGACAAAGTAGTTTATTTTGATTCTTTTGAAGGAGTGAGGCAAGATAAATCCAAGGCAATCGCTGGTTTTATTTACAAAGATACAAATGGCAATACCAGTGAAGATGACGGAGTAAATTATCGCGGTAGTGGATTGATACAAATTACGGGTAGAGATGTTTATGATAACGTTCAAAGGGAAATAAAGGACGTTATTAATACTGATATTACGTCAGATATTATGACAAAGTCAGGAAGCATTAAGGTTAGAGATAACTTAGAGATAGGTACATTGACAGGTATGGGATATTTTGCAATGAAGAAGTTGAATTGGTTAATTCATAAATTACCTCGTAATGGAGAAAGTGATACAGATGCAGAAGCTTTGGAAGTGTGGTCAGCGATAGGAAATAATACATCAGATGGTTCGTATACCAAGAAGACAAACGCCTACAAGAATAAGGCTTCTGCAGCTTTCTTTGTTCCTGATTGTACCGCTCATAAATGGATTATTCCAAGTAGTGTTTCAGATGTAGAAATTATTACGTATGAAATGTATTATCATGCGCTTGAAACTGATCGATATATAAAAAAAATCATTCCGAAAGAAGGAAATAATAAGAGTCCAGACTATAGAAAGTATGTGTATATCGATAAAAACAATAAACGTCATGAACTATGTGTATTAAGAGTGAAAATTATTCCGAAAGTATCATACACTGGAAAAGTAGATGCAAAAGGAAGAGTATATACTTCGGATCCAAATGATAGGATTGAGATGATAGAGGATATTATGCAGTTTACAGGATATGATGAAGGAGGAGATGGAGTAGATAGATTAGTCGTGAAGTTTAGAGAAGATCGATCCACAACGTATAAACGTTATAGTATTAATCCTGATTTTTTGGCTCCCTTATTAGGCGCCATGTGCTATATGAATTGCGATTATGTTTCATTTAATGGCGCTAGTAGTTATAAGGGATATCCCGATCCGAGTAAAGAACATTTGAATGGTGGGATATGTGATTTAGGCTATGTGCCTAAAAATAGAAACCTACATAGAGGAGGATTGTTGGTAAAAAATTCCGAAGTAGAAAAACAAATAGAATTTAATGAAGCCCTGCATCGCTATGGATTTGCAAGAGGTAAAAATCAAATGTTTTCAATGATGTTTTCATATAAAGGAGATGATAAATTCTTACTTAACCATTGTAAAACTATGCAAGGTCACGATGACCATCTCCATGTGAGAGGGTTGGATTACAATTTAATGATAATAGAACAAAGGCAATAAAAATATGAGAATACTAATTTTATTCATTGGGCTACTGGCGTTATTCAGTTGCCAAGGAAAAGATACTAGTTCTACAGAGCGTTTTACACTTCCGCAAGAGAGTATCCAAGAAAAGACGGAAATAAAGCAAGCTAATATTCAACAACAAAGAGATAGTGTGTTGGCAGTCATTGAACAAGAAAGAAAGGCAAGACAAATCGAAATCCACAGTGTTAATAATATGAACGCAAAAAACATAAGAATCAATCTAGATACGATTGATTTTGTCAATAAAGAGGAGTTATACGCTATGTTAAAAAAACATATCAAACAAAAAGTTTCAGAAGTACGTAAAGAACGAATGGTGCGAGATGGAGGTGAGGATGTGGGTATTGAGTATGTTGGGTATAATTACTTTCATAATATGGATAACGTCTTTGAAGTTTTAAAGAGTTGGTTGATAGCAAAACATTTTAGATTTCCCTCAACAGAAGTTTACACCCAGCGCTTGAAAGAAGTGTTTCAGTATGATGGTACGGTAGTGAATGGATACCCTATGGTTGTCAATTCGTATATACTTGGCTTTTCTCGAACAGGGGGAATCCTCAAATTAGACGATGATTATGCGGTTAGCTTGTATGACGACGACCTTTTAGAAATTCCGCATTATGTTTTTGGCGTGAAGGGTTTTTCATTTTTATATGCTTCTGGTTATCTTGATTTTAATGAATTTCCTGCAAGTATGTATTATGTAGAAAATCCTGTACAATCTAATATTGATGAGGATACTATTAAAACAGAAGAGGATATGTATAATACTACAAATTGGGAATTCGTATTTAGAGAAAGTATTTACTATCAAAACGATTATTTGTTTAATAAAAGTAAGATAAGTCTTAACTGGCTGTATTTGAATGATCCTACCTATTTGACCATGCTCTATGAGCGATATGGATACTATGGAGATGATCGATTAACGCAGTTTTATATAGACGATGTAAAGACGATGTATGAACGCGATCTGAAATACGATATCAAAACAAGGTTTAGGTATTTTGAGGATGATTATACAAGTGCAGAAACAAATGGCGGAAGTCTCTTCGCTAATCCACATTCTTTTTTTGGTACCTATCGAGGATTTGATAAGAAGTTTTTGATCAATAAGAAGTTACTAGAGCAGTTTGTTACTCTTACTAATGGGAAAGAAGATTATCTGTATCCTTTTATTATACAGGAATTTATAGCTAACATTAACAGTAAAGAAACGATAGACTATTACAATATGTTTTTTTCGGATAACAGACAGATAGATGAAAAATTAACGAAAGATATCCGCATGTTTCTAATCGCACATTTGTGCTATTACAGTCAGAAAATCTATGACAAGAATCCGGATATAGCGGCTTTATCTCCAGGCTTAAGCCATTATAGTGCGTTATATTCTCAATTGTATCTACCAGAAAGCAGAACCGAATTGCTCGCTTATTTGAAGAAACATAAGTATTTCGGCTATAGTGATTATCCGGAGATGATCGAAGAGATGCGTATGGAGCATGGGATGTGGTAACTAGAGGCTCAGCGGAAGTTGAGCTTTTTTAGTATCAGCCTATAATGCACGAATAGCACGTAACAACGCCAAGATGAGTGAAGGAAGAAAAGTGAAGAACTAAACAAGTTAGGTGGTGAGTTTTAGAACTCATAATTGGTTCGTCTTTCGGAATATCAGTAGAAAGAGAATCTAAAAATAAAACCAATTAGTAAAGATGAAAATAGTAAATCTCAGTTTGTTATTTCTAGTGCTGTTTTTAGGATGTAAAAAAGCAGAGAATGACTTGCAAAAACAACCACAAGAAGAGAGTGTAATGGAACAAGTAAAAAAGAATAATATCGCGGAGTTGTCAGACATTGTGAATGTCTCTTTGTTGAAAAAGCAGTTTGAATTACAGAAAGACAGATCATATAGTGATGAAGATGACGGAGCTTATAATTTGGCACAAGTAGACTTAGATCTGATTTCAGATTTGATGCTACATGAATATAAGAAAAATGGCTATATACAACTATCGGAAAATGAATTTCTGAAAAGGTTAAAAAGTATATTCCCTATAGACTGTAACTGTCTCAGCTATGGGAAGATTAGCGACCGCTATATTGTATATCACGGAGAGTTAATGGATAGAAAAAAAAGCACACTAGAGGAGGAAGCTGGAATGTATGTATCTCCTGCGATTACGAAGAATCTATTTTTTGATTTAAAAAACAGAATAGTGCTTGCTTCTGTACCTTTAGATTCCTTTATTTTTATTCATGAAGATGATAGCTATTCTTTTAATACGGATAAAGAGGATGAAAA
>NZ_JBMVQP010000027.1:0-53059 GCF_050522425.1 Myroides sp. C6-3
TTATCAGTGATCTGTTATCAGTGATCTGTTATCAGTGATCTGTTATCAGTGATCTGTTATCAGTGATCTGTTATCAGTGATCTGTTATCAGGGATCGGTAGATTGTCTAGAAATAGAAAGCCCTTTCTTTAAACGATAATCGGGACAACCAACGACGCACAACCCACAATTCCTCAAAGGTTGTCTAATTCGTTTGTTTTAGCAATGATATCAGACATCGCATATCCCTTGCGAAATAAATAAGCTTGAAATTTTTGTTTTTTCTTCTGTAGATCCGAATCCGTTAATTGCTCCCATTTATTTTCGCTAATGCGATCAAACGTTTCGTAGTATTCTTCATCGTTAATTTCAGTTAGAGCAATTGTGATTAATCGACTATTGATATTTCTGAATTTTAATTCGGAGGTAATCCTGTTTTTGCCCCAGGCACTTAATCTGTGTTTGCCTCTTACAAAACTCTTTGCAAAGCGTTCTTCATTCAAGAAGTTGTGTTCGATTAGGTGTACGATGATTTCGTCGTGTATTTGGGGCGTTATACGCAACGAAAATAGTTTGTTGACTACTTCTGAGTGACAACGATCTTGGTAAGCGCAATAGTGCTCTAATTTGCGTTTAGCATCTTCAAATGAAAGGTAGTTGGATTCTTGATTCAATGTTGTATTTTTTTACAAAGATACTCAACCCCGTGCAAAGTTGACAAGGTCTTACTTGGTTAAAGGGGGATGAAATTTTATTTAGTAAATAAATTGAATATGTGCGTTTCGTTTTGTAGTTTTCCTTTTAGAAAAATAACAACAAAGACTATGAGTATTAATAGAAGTTTTTTAGTAGAACTACAACACGAAATAGGAAGTACCAGGAAGATTATTGCTTGTGTACCTACCGATAAATGGGATTGGAAGCCTCATGCTAAATCGATGAGCTTAGGTGATCTATCCAAACATATTGTTGAATTGATCCTTTGGACCGAGCTAATCACGCAACAAGAGAGCTTAAATTTTCATACTGATTACAAGCCATTGGAGGCTAAAACGACAGCGGAATTGTTACAGTTAATCGACGAGTACGAGAAACGCGTGGTAAAGGCTGTAGAATCTATGGCAGAAGAAGATTGGGGGAAGATGTGGGCATTAAAAGCAGGAGAACATACCATTATGGAAATGCCAAAGGTTGGCGCCAATCGCTTTGTTGTAAATAACCATATCTACCACCATAGAGGACAATTATCTGTTTATTTACGTTTGCTAGATGTTCCGATTCCTGGAATGTACGGACCTTCTGCTGATGATGCCAAATAGCGTTGTATCGTCAAGATTTAGAGAGCAATAATGATTAAATACAAAAAGGCTGATAACTCATTTGTTATCGGCCTTTTACTTTAGTGCACTATACCAGTCACTTTGTACTGTGCGCTATAGTCTAACGGTAATCAATTTAAATAGGAATAAAACCTTGACTTTGTTCTCTTTTATCGGTAGAAACAAAGGGAAACAATCCGTGGTTGGAGTTCAGTAGCTTTGGGTACTACTTCGATAATCTTTCCAACGTGATCGTTGTTGTAAATGTTCTAATTTCATTGTCGTTGTCATCTGTTTCAATGTGTTTTTCTACTGTGACAAATTTAGTTGCCTTTGGATCTGGGGCATCAAATATAATAGACGGTACAACTTCATTATAGAGGTCAATAAAATTCAGCTGTAATTTTTGATCCTTATACGCCAATTGCGTTACACTAATCTCTCCATACTTATCGTGGGAAAGACCATTGGTATCAGTTGAAAACCGATAAGTACCACTAAAATCCTCGTCTTCCTCATCCTCTACAGTGAGTTGCCAATTGCCCTTTGCGTTAAAAGTGCTACCCGAATCGTTTTCTTGGGATTGTTTGTCGTTCGAATCATCTGAACTACAAGCAACAAAAAGGAATATTGCGCTTGCAAGTAAGCTCATAATAAAAAGTACTTTTCTCATTTTATTTTAGGTTATTTAATTTTATTTTGTATTCTTTTTAAAATGAATCTGCAGGCATTTCATCTAAAATTCTGCAATTCACAATACACCCTTTCCTCCTGAAAGTCTTCATAGTGAAAGTTGTTTTGCTTTTATCTTCTTTTGCAGTTGTTTAGGTTAGGTTGTCGTTAAAATCGATAGCTTATACTCAACCCTGTACGCAATCCTACCCACGGCATTTTGCCTTTCAGTTTGATTCCATTATCACTTATTTCATAGTCTATTTTATCAAAGCTCTCTTTCAAATCTTCAGCAAAATGGAGTAGTTCGGCTTGTTCTTCCTTACTTATGTTTCTTTGCGCAGCTAGATCAACAGTTGCAGACCCAAAATTTCCACCTATAATTTGCCAATCTAAATAAATATGACTGCCTAAATGCCATTGAATGCCGAAGTAAAGTCCAGCTGAAAGCGCCTTAATATCTCCTTTAAGTGGTAAATTGGGATCTTCTCCCAGCAAGAGCAATTCTGGGAACTGATACTCATAATTCAATGTTGTTTTTTCCGTCTTTGCAAAAGCAGCAATGTAAAAACCGTGAAAAACACCTTTTTTTCCCAAGTAGAGCTTGAGCTCTGGAGCCAAAGAAAGATTAGCGTATTTCAAATGGTTGATATCAAAAGTTCCTCCATCCTCTTGATCGCCGTTTTCGTTTCCTATTATTTTTTGCAGGGTGTTTTTAAACGGAGCTTGATTTTCGGGACGGTAATTTGCCGTAACCCCTATTGTCAAACGCCCAATTACCTTGCGTTCATAGCTCAAGGAACCCATTCCCCAAGTTAAGGGAACAAGATTTGCTTTGATCATGTTGTTCTTGGTTAACCGCACACTATCCGTTGAAAGAGGGAGAGAATCTTGGGCATATAGTACAGGGCCGGCGAAGAACAAAAAAAGAATAACACAATACTTCATGAATGGACATTTTAGGTTTTTGTTTAGGCAATACTACGAACTAAAGCAAGGTGAAAACATACCCATTAGTCGGTATATTTCCCTGTTATATTTTGTTTTTTGTTAAAAAATTGGCTTAAGTCTCAAAAAAAACAGTATTATTGATATATGTTTAGGTTGTTTATTGATTTCACCCCCTTTGTTATCTAAACCTCTTATTTTGTTTTTTCGTAAGAAAAACACCTTTCAACTAATTGATAATTGACCTTACTACATGAACGTATCTATCAAATCTTGTGTAACCTGCTTCTTGCTAGTGGTGTTGCTTTCTCCTTCTTCGGTTCGAGCTTCTCTCGTTAGTTCCCCATCAGCAGTTGACTCTATCGTGTTTCGATATACTACTGATCCAGCCGCAATGACTTCCGATGCTTTTTCGTCTCTCATTGATCTCTCGTATGACTATAGTGATCAGATGCAATTTGACGATTGCAACAAACTGCTGACTTTTCTCTTTACTTTTGCTCAAGACAACCAATCGAGAAAAGGTACGCTCTATCATGTTCATGGCTATAATCATGCACGTCAACGAAAAAACAGACAGGCAACGGAAGATTATCTCAAGAGTGCTGAGCTGAGACGAAAGACGGGAGAAGATTTAGTATTGAACTATACGCTTTCTAATTTGGGTAAGGTTTTCTATGATATGGGTGATTATGTTCAAGCGATTAACGCTTATAAAGAAGCACTTGAGGCTGCACATCGGATTAATGATAAGACCTGTATAGCTCTTGCACTGAATGGAATTGGGATTGTTCTTTCGGATCAAAAAAAATACGAGGAGGCACTCGAATACTTCTCTGAAGCAACGGTGAACTATACCCTGGCTAAAGACAGTGCAGGTATGGGAAGGAACTACTTTGATATAGGTGAAATAAAGTATCTCTTAAAGCAGCCTGCTGCAGCTCTTGATTATTTTGATTTAGCGCTTGAAATCGGACAACAAGTAGGCGATGAACTGCTAGTCTCATATAGTCAACATCGAATAGGGACAATTTATTTTGATCAGCAACAGTATAAAGAAGCAGAGGAGTATTTTATACAGGGATTAGAGGTGCGTGAAAAAGCCAGCTATCCTTTGGAAATGGCTCTTTCACATCTGGATTTAGCTCGTTTATATCAAGCTACACAGCATTTCGATAAAGCCATTATGCATGCTTTTAAAGCTAGAGAACTCGCCCAACAAACAGACTTTTTAAAAGGACAGTATCTTGCCGTAGAACTATTAGCCGACTTGTACGAGATACAGCAACAATACCAACAGGCATTGGTCTTTCAAAAAGAGAGAAAACAATTAAATGACAGTTTGTTTTCTGTGGATAAAAATCAAAAAATAGAAGATTTTAATACGGAGATTCGCATAGAAAAAGAGACAAATGCGCTTAAGTTGAGCTATATCAAGCAAAAAAACAACTTGTTTTTACTCAGTTTCGCATTAAGTGGAATCGCTCTGGCTCTCACGATTTATTTTTTGCGCTTAAAAGCGAGAAACAAAAGAAAGTTTGAATATCAAATCAAACAGTTAGAAACAGAGGCTGAAAAACAGACGATCTTAGGGGTTTATGAAGAGCGAAAGCGCATAGCTAGGGATGTACACGACGATTTGGGTTCGAGTATTTCGGGGATTAAAATGCTCAGTGAGCTTATTTTTGATCAAACAACTGATCCGAATTTAAAACAGAGTCACGCCAAATTACTCCTGATGCAAACGGAAGTAACCGAAAAAGTTCGCGATATTATTTGGATGCTGAATTATGAGAATAATACCCTAGATAAACTTGCGTGGTATTGTAAGAGTTATACCGGAAAGATACTAGAAAACTTTCCAATAAAAATTAAAACGAGAACTGAAGGTACAATCCCCGTAGTGAAAATAAATGATGATATTCGGAAGAGTTTTTTCCTCTGTCTTAAGGAGGCATTAAACAATATTTTAAAACACGCCAAGGCCTCTCAAGTAGAGTTGATTTTTCGGTATGAACAGTCTTCTTTTAGCATTGAGGTTCGAGATAACGGAAAAGGATTGGATAAAAATGCGATGAAAGGATTTAAAAATGGGATGGAGAATATGAAAAATAGAATGCAAAGCATAGAAGGAAGATTTGAAATACAATCCAACGCACAGGGTACCTGCGTGATTTTTTCTAAAGATATTCCCCAAAAAGGGGATTGATTCTTTCGGTATTTTAGTTCAACTTACCTCATTCAAATAAAAGTACTATGAAAGAGAAGAGAACAGTTGTGATTTTAGAAGACGATAAGAATTATAGGGAATCTATACGATTGCTGCTCGATTATTCGGATTCGTTTACTTGTCTTCAAACCTTCGAGACCGTGAAGCAATTTTATCGGGCCTTTGATTCGATAGATCCTGATGTTTTTTGGATTGATTTACATCTACAAGATGGATCTGGTATTGATGTGATTCGCTTCATCAAAAAAAATAGACCCAGTGCCCTGTGTATGGTATGTAGTTTTTTTGACTGTGAGGATATTATCTTCAAGGCTTTAAAAAACGGTGCTGATGGTTATTTACTCAAAGGAGAACACAACAAAAAGTACCTCGAAGCCTTGCAGGATATATATGATGGAGGAGCTCCAATGAGCGCAGCTATTGCCAAAAAAGTGGTGCTCTCGTTCAAAGATTATAAGGCTATACAAGAGAGTTACAATTTAACGGAAAGAGAAAAAGAAATCCTTGATTATCTTTCGAAAGGAGCACAATACAAAGAAATTGGTGCACTATTATGTGTGAGTACAGAAACGATTAAAAAACACATCAAAAATATTTACGGTAAATTACATGTAAATAATAGAACAGAAGCAGTGATTAAGTATTATGGGTTAAAATAAAAAAATCTTGCCTATATAGAAGAAGGGGATTCTAGTGTATAGCGTAGAAATAGAACCCGCAATAAGTAGTTCCTTTTTTTGCCTTGCTATAGCCTGATTGGTATTTTTGAAGATTTAAATAAGGGAGGAGTTGTTTCTTATTTAAAGTCCGTTTCAAGTGAGGAGTTTTTACCAATTAAAAACTATTTTATTCAAAATACTGAAAAGGTGTTCAATCAAGAAAACCAAAAACAAGCTAAAAAATGGAATGTTTATTTAGCTTCAGGAACTTTTATGTGTGAAAAATTAAAAAGACGTACTGCAACACTTACAAAAATTAATGAGCTTAATTATTTGTATATTTTGGATTTAAGTACGGACAACACTAGTCAAACGATTGCTGAAAAAGATTTTCAAACTTTAGAATGTGCAACATTTACAAAGGAAAAGGTCAGTTATTTAAGGTAATATGTTTCTTTCTTTTTTAACTTTTGATAGATAATTAAGATAATAAACCTGTAATCTATATAATAAGAATGTGTTTCAATATAACGATGTATTGTTCCTAGGTTGGTGTGACCACGTATTATTACTCAGCTTAATGATTGTTTAAGAAACAAAAATGAATCAAATTAGGGAAATTTAAAAAGTATAGGGCTTGTCTTTTGATTAGTCCCTTTTTTCAAATTGTCGGCTAAAACACAAATAAAAAACCCTGACTACGTAGTAATCAGGGTTTTTAGTGCCCGGAGTGGGAATCGAACCCACACTCCTAGGAACACGAGTTTGAGTCGTGCGCGTCTACCAATTCCGCCATCCGGGCATTTGGTGTTGAATTGTGAGTGCAAATTTACAGAAAAAAATAAGCTAGCAAAGAAAAAAAGCAAAAAAATCGTTCTAGTCAATTAATATTTTATAAATTTGCATCGCTGAATTACAATAAGGAGGTACTAACTAACAACATAACAACTAATTAGAAAAAATGTTAAATCCTGAATCAGAAGCAAAAATTTTTGCTTGCTCGCAAAGCGTTGAGTTAGCGGAGAAGATCGCAAAGGAATATGGTGTAGAATTGGGTAAAGCAACCTTATCACATTATAGTGATGGGGAATTCCAACCCTCTTTTGAAGAATCAATTCGAGGAAGACGAGTTTTCCTTGTTTGTTCTACATTCCCCTCATCAGATAACCTAATGGAATTATTGTTGATGTGTGACGCAGCTAAGAGAGCATCTGCGCGCCACATTACTGCAGTAATCCCTTATTTTGGATGGGCTAGACAGGATAGAAAAGACAAACCAAGGGTTCCAATTGGAGCGAAGTTAGTTGCAAAATTATTAGAATCAGCTGGTGCAACGAGAATCATGACGATGGATTTACACGCAGATCAAATCCAAGGATTCTTTGAAAAACCAGTAGATCATTTATATGCTTCTACTATATTTTTACCCTATGTAAAGAGTTTAAATATAGAAAATCTTACCATTGCATCGCCAGATATGGGAGGTTCAAAAAGAGCCTATGCATATTCTAAGTTTTTAAATTCAGATGTTGTAATCTGTTACAAACAAAGAAAAGAAGCAAACGTAATCGAGAAGATGGAGCTTATTGGAGACGTAAAAGGACGTAACATTATTTTGGTTGACGATATGATCGATACAGGAGGAACATTGGCAAAAGCGGCTGATATGATGTTGGAAAGAGGAGCGTTGAGTGTACGTGCTATTTGTACACATGCAATCTTATCAGGAAGTGCTTATGAGAAGATTGAAGAATCTTCGTTAACTGAATTAATCGTTACAGATTCAATTCCGTTGAAAAAGCCATGTGACAAAATTAAAGTACTTAGTTGTGCGCCCTTGTTTGCAGAAACAATGCACAACGTGCAGTCGAACTTATCGATTAGCAAAACATTCGTAATGTAAATTATTAATACTAAATATTTAAAGTAATGAAATCAATTACAATTAAAGGATCAGAAAGAGAAAGCGTAGGTAAAGTTTCTACTAAAGCCTTACGTAATGCTGGAATGGTTCCTTGCGTAGTATACGGAGGAGAACAATCAGCAATCCACTTCACAGCAGAAGAGAAAGCATTCAAAAGTTTAGTTTACACTCCTAATGTACACACTGTTGTGATTGAATTAGAAGGTGGTAAAAAAATCAATGCAATTTTACAAGATATTCAGTTCCACCCGGTATCTGATAAAATCTTACACATCGATTTCTACCAATTATTCGACGATAAAGAGATCACTTTAGAAGTGCCTATCAAAATTTCAGGTAACTCTAAAGGAGTTATGGCTGGGGGTGTATTAAACATCAACAACCGTAAATTAAAAGTTAGAGCTTTACCAGCTAACTTACCTGACTTCGTAGAAGTAAACATTTCTAACTTAGAAATGGGTAATAAATTATATGTTACAGATGTTACAACTGATAACTATAAATTATTACACCCAGATAACACAGTAGTTTGTCAAGTGAGAATTTCTCGTGCAGCAATGAAAGCAGCTCAAGAAGCAGCGAAAGCAGCAAAAACTCCTGCAAAGAAAAAATAATTTCAGCTTATATAAATTATTGCAAAGCGCCTGTATTTTTACGGGCGCTTTTTTTATTTGTCCAAAATAACTTTTGGAATGGCTTGGCTTTGCGTTATTTTTGTACGCTGAAAATAAGTAACATAGTACAATGAAAAAGTTTTTAATTGTTGGTTTAGGAAATATTGGTGTTGAATATATTCATACCCGTCATAATATAGGATTCAAAATTGTAGATCAGGTGGCCCGTGATTTAGGAGGAGACTGGCAAACGGTAAAATTAGGAAGCTTAGCAGAAGTGAAAATTAAGGGAAGAACACTGTTATTGCTCAAGCCCAATACCTTTATGAATCTAAGTGGTAAGGCCGTTCAATATTGGATGCAAAAAGAAAATATCCCCTTAGAAAATATTTTGGTCGTAACAGATGATTTGAATATTCCCTTCGGAACAATTCGAATCAAAGCCAAGGGATCTGATGGTGGACACAACGGATTAAAGAATATTCAGGCGGTTTTAAACCATACGAATTATCCGCGTTTTCGATTTGGTATTAGCGATGAATTTAAGAAAGGGCAGCAGATCGACTACGTGTTAGGGGATTGGACTGAGGAAGAGAAAGAAAAGCTCGTAGAGCGTCTAGAAACCTCTTCTAAGGCTATTCAGGAGTTTGCTCTAGGTGGTTTGAACAATGCCATGAATATGTACAATGCTAAATAGAAGTTAGTCTTTGATTCAATGAAACAAATTATAACCACCTCGCGTCTCATTTTAAGGGAACTTCATCCCAATGATGCACAGGCATTTTATGATTTGAATGCGAATCCCAATGTGATTTGCTATACGGGAAATACTGCGTTTCGCGATGTGGCGGAAGCTCAAGAATTTCTAGCACATTACTGCGATTATCAAGTGAATGGATATGGACGATGGGCCGTGATTTTAAAGGATTCAGGGCGATTTATAGGTTGGTGTGGATTGAAGTTTGATGGAGATACTCAACAAACAGATATCGGCTTTCGCTTTTTTGAAGAAGAATGGGGAAAGGGATATGCAACGGAAAGTGCGGAAGCCTGTTTAAAAATGGGATTTGATGTGTTTGAATTGAACTACATCATTGGTCGAGCGATGAAAGCGAATATCGCTTCTATACGCGTTCTGGAAAAAGTAGGACTTACCTATGAGAAGGATATAGAATTAGATGGCGTAGCTGCGGTCTTATATAAAATAGAAAAATAAAAAACGGGAATCTTTGGATTCCCGTTTTTTGTTCTTATTCTGCTTTGATAGCAATGTGTAATTCTTCTAATTGTTCAGGGCGAATCGCACTTGGCGCGTCAATCATAACGTCTCTTCCTGAATTGTTTTTAGGGAAAGCAATGAAATCGCGAATCGTTTCTTGTCCTCCTAAAATAGCTACTAGACGGTCTAATCCGAAGGCTAATCCTCCGTGTGGCGGTGCTCCGTATTGGAAGGCATTCATCAAGAATCCGAATTGTTTTTCTGCTTCTTCTTTCGAGAAACCTAAGTGTTTAAACATTAATTCTTGCGTTGTTTTATCGTGGATACGAATAGAACCTCCTCCAATTTCGTTCCCGTTTAAAACCATATCGTATGCATTGGCACGAACTTTTCCTGGATCCGTATCTAACAAGGCAATATCCTCTTGCTTTGGGGAAGTAAATGGATGGTGCATCGCGAAATAACGCCCTGATTCTTCATCCCATTCAAATAAAGGGAAATCAATTACCCATAACGGAGCAAATTCGTCTGGTTTTCTCAAGCCCAAACGGTTTCCTAATTCCATGCGCAAGGCACTTAATTGTGCTCTTGTTTTATTTGCAGGTCCTGAAAGAACGAAAATAATATCTCCAGCTTGTGCACCTGTAACAGCTGCCCATTGTTTTAAATCTTCTTGGTCATAGAATTTGTCTACTGAAGATTTGAATGAACCATCCGCCTCGCATTTACAATACACCATTCCCGAAGCTCCAACTTGAGGGCGTTTTACCCAGTCGATTAAAGCGTCAATTTCTTTTCTCGTATAAGCAGCTCCGCCTGGTACAGCAATACCCACTACCAATTCAGCACTGTTGAAAACACCAAAATCTTTGTGTTGCGCTACAGCGTTTAACTCCCCAAACTTCATTCCGAAACGAATATCTGGTTTGTCATTACCATACGTACGCATCGCTTCTTCGAAGGTCATGCGTGGGAATTTGTCAATTTCAACACCGTGAATCGATTTCAATAAGTGTTTTGTCATTCCTTCGAATGTATCCATAACATCCTCTTGATCAACAAACGCCATTTCACAGTCGATTTGAGTAAACTCGGGTTGTCTATCTGCACGTAAGTCCTCATCGCGGAAACATCTCACGATTTGGAAGTAGCGATCCATACCCCCAACCATCAACAATTGTTTGAACGTTTGTGGGGATTGTGGCAAAGCATAAAATTGTCCTGGATTCATACGAGAAGGCACGATAAAATCACGCGCTCCTTCAGGTGTAGAACTGATTAAGTAAGGGGTTTCTACCTCACAAAAATCTTGTGCTGAAAGATAATTTCTAACCTCCTGTGCTACTTTATGTCTGAAAAGTAAACTGTTTTTTACGGGATTTCTACGAATATCCAAGTAGCGATATTTCATTCGAATATCTTCTCCACCATCGGTTTCATCCTCAATAGTAAAAGGAGGAACACTTGATTCGTTCAAAATCGTTAGTGACTCAACTAAAATTTCAATATCCCCAGTTGGCATATTTGGATTTTTAGATGCGCGTTCGATTACAGTTCCCGTTACTTGGATTACATACTCACGACCTAAGTTTTTTGCAGTTTCGAAAACGGTTTTATCTGTTCGCTCTGCATCAAAGATCAATTGTGTAATACCATAACGATCGCGTAAATCAACCCAAATCATAAAACCTTTGTCACGGTGTTTACTCACCCAACCTGAAAGGGTAACAGTTGTATTTATATCAGAAGCGCTTAAAGCTCCACAAGTATGAGTTCTATACATGGTAAAAAATTATTTCTGCAAATTTATAAACTTATTGTGAATCGGAGGTCATTTGCTTGAAGAATGTAGTTGTAAACTACTGAATTTCTTGTGGCAAAGCTTCCTCTCTTTTTTTGAATTGGATAAATAGATAGGCTAACATTGCACCACAGAGTGCCATACCTGCGCCTACCCATTCAGGCGAATTGTAACCGAACCCCATTGTAATGGGAATACCTCCTAGAAAGGCACCCAAGGCATTACCAATATTAAAACACGCTTGTCCTGCTGATGCGGCTAGCATTTCGGATCCTTTGGCATTTTTAATTAATAACATTTGTAACGGTGATCCTATCGTAAAGGCAACTAATCCTGTTACTAAGGACATCGCATAAGCCATCCATTGAATATGAACTGTATAATAAACAATGAGTAAACACAGGGCCATTAAGGAGAATGAAAAAATAACGGCCTTCGCTGGTGAAAACGTATCTGCAATTTTTCCACCTACAAAATTACCGAGAAACATCCCTAGTCCGACCAAAGTCATAATAATGGGAATATTCGCATCAGGAATCAAAGCAATATTCGTCATCATCGGTGCAATATAACTGATCCAAGCAAATAGCCCTCCTGTTCCAATAGAAATTAGAGCGACTAAAATCCAAGCAATAGGCGTTTTGAAAAAGGCCATTTGTTTTTTGGTGTTGGTCGTGGTATCTGCTTGTAGTTTTGGAATCCAAAAGTAAATAGACAAGGTCGTTACTACCCCAAGAGAGGCGATTAACATATAGGCTTCACGCCACGAAAAGTGTTGACCGATCCACGTACTAAGCGGAACCCCTACTAAGTTGGCTGTGGTTAATCCCGCAAACATAATCGAAACAGCTTGAGCTTCTTTTCCTTTTTGCGCTAGTTGCGTTGCAACAACTGATCCTACCCCAAAGAAAGCACCATGAGGTAATCCCGACATAAAGCGCGTTGCGATTAAGATGGGATAAGAAGGAGATAGTACAAAAAGAACGTGAAAAACGGAGAATAACAGCATTAAAGCCATTAAAACCTTATGTGGAGCAAATTTGTTGGAAGACATCACAAGTAAAGGAGCTCCAACAACCACACCAAGGGCGTAAGTTGATATAAAATTTCCTGCTTTTGGAATAGATATCTGTAAGTCTTTCGCGATTTCAGGAAGAAGTCCCATCATCGAAAATTCGGTCATACCGATGGCTAATCCACCAACAGCAAGTGCTAATAAGCTTTTATTCATTGAATATAGTGTAAAATTTAAATTATTCTTTTCCTCTTTCGTATTGAGGGGCCCACGGAATTTCTACTCCTAATTGGCGAGCGGCGGTCATAGCAAAGTGTGGGTCTCGTAAAAATTCGCGTCCAACGAAAATTAAATCTGCTTCATTTTGCTGTAAAATGGCCTCTGCTTGTGGACCTGTCTTAATTTCTCCTACAGTTCCAATAATTCCGGTTGTATTGGCTTTGATTGCTGCTGCATAAGGGACTTGATAATTTGGTCCCGTTGTGATTTTCTGCTGCCTTACACCACCGCCTGTGCTTACATCAATCACTTCTACGCCTTTATCTTGTAGTATTTTAGTAAGTGCAACGCTTTCTTCAAGGGTCCAACCGCCTTCAGCCCAATCTGTAGCCGAAATTCTAACCCATAAACTCTGTGTCGTAAGCACCTGTTGAACCGCATCGACTAGCTCTACCAAAAATCGGATTCTATTTTCAAAGCTTCCTCCGTATTCATCTGTTCTGTTGTTAATTAAGGGAGAGAAAAATTGATGAATGAGATAGCCGTGAGCACCATGGAGTTCAATAATCTCATAACCGGCTTTAATTGAGCGAATGGCTGCCTGTTTAAAGGCTTCTATCGTTTGTTGAATCTCCACTTTTGTTAAAGCAACTGGAGGGTGATCGTGATCGTTAAATGGGAGGGTTGAGGGCGCTACCGTTTGCCATCCATTGTGTTGATGAGGTAAAATCTGATCTCTCGTAATCCACGGCTTTTCGCAACTTGCTTTGCGACCTGCATGGGCGAGCTGAATACCTGGAATACAATGCTGTTCTCGAATGAATTGTGTAATCTGTTGTAATTTAGGGATATGGTCATCAGACCAAATGCCCAAATCACCATACGTGATTCTCCCTTCAGGAACAACCGCTGTTGCTTCTTGTATGATCGCCGCCGCTTGGCCTGTAGCAAATTGACCGAGGTGGACTAAATGCCAATCGGTCGCAAAACCATCCGTAGCAGTGTATTGACACATCGGTGAAACAATAATTCTATTTTTTAAGGTGTGATTTTTTAATCGAAGTGAACGAAATAATAAATGCATACTGTTGTTTTTGAGTGGTTGAAAAAAAAAAGCTTACTGATCAGTAAGCCTTATAGTTATTTCAGTTGAACAAAAAGATTGTTGGCAATCTTTTTAGTAATCGTAATTTTTGTACCGTTAATTTCTACTAAGTACGATTGATCAAAAGGCTCAATTTCCAAAATTACAATCTCACTGCCTAAGGCAATTTTTTGCTTGTCTAAATACTGTAAGAATTCTGCTGATGAATCTTTTACTCCAACGCAAATGACTGCTTGTTGAACTTTTATTTCAGCTAGAATTTTCTTCTTGATCTGCTTAATCTCCCCTTTTGCATTAGGAATAGGGTCTCCATGTGGATCTTCTGTCGGAAAACCAAGATACGCTTCTAATTTGTTAATTAACTTTTCCGACTTAATATGCTCTAGTTCTTCTGCTACATCGTGAACTTCATCCCAACTAAAGCCTAGTTTATCCACTAAGAAAACCTCCCATAAACGGTGTTTTCTCACAATCATCTTAGCTGCTAGAAGCCCTTCTGATGTCAAGCGAACTCCTTGATACTTTTGGTAAGTAACTAGTTTCTTCTCATTCAATTTCTTGATCATATCCGTTACCGAAGAGGCTTTGGTCTCTATTCGTGCAGCAATTGCATTCGTAGAAATTCCATTCTCTTCGCCTTGTGATAAATGGAAAATAGTTTTCAAATAGTTTTCTTCTGAATACGTAAGCATGGAGTTGTTTTTTATGAAATACAAATTTACATCTTTTTTTATTTAAATAATATTTTTAGCTTTGTCTAAATTTTAATTTAATATAACAGTAAATATTTTTTTATGCGAGTATTAATAAGTTTTGTGTTTCTTCTTGTCATTGGTGGCTCAGTTGAAGCTCAAACTATTCAAGGGAAAGTTACTTCTCAAGGAGAAGCCTTGTCGTACGCTAGTGTTTCTATCGAAGGCACTTCAAAAGGAACAACAGTAAATGATCAAGGAAAATATAAAATTGAAGGAGTTCAACCAGGTACTTATCTTGTAAATGCGGAGTTTGTGGGTTTTAAGAAAGCTTCGAAAAGAATCATAGTGAAAGAGAATCAAGAAGTTGTTACATTAAAC
Organism: Myroides sp. C6-3; assembly: GCF_050522425.1. Lineage (NCBI taxonomy): Bacteria > Pseudomonadati > Bacteroidota > Flavobacteriia > Flavobacteriales > Flavobacteriaceae > Myroides > Myroides sp. C6-3. Next base: position 14,778 of record NZ_JBMVQP010000027.1, read on the forward strand.
TTTGAGCTACAAGAAGATTCTAGTTTAGAGGAAATCGTAATTTCAGGTTCATTAAAACCCGTTTTAAAATCTGATGCAGTTACGCCAGTTGAGATTTATACGCCAGCTTTTTTTGAGAAGAATCCAACGTCAAATTTATTTGATGCTGTACAAATGATTAATGGAGTACAGCCTCAATTGAATTGTAACGTGTGTAATACGGGCGATATCCACATCAATGGAATGGAAGGGCCCTATACCATGATTTTGATTGATGGAATGCCAATTGTCTCTTCTCTTTCTACGGTTTATGGATTGTTTGGAATTCCCACTAATATGATTGAACGTGTAGAAGTCGTGAAAGGTCCTGCTTCTTCGCTATATGGAACAGAAGCGATGGGAGGAATTATTAACGTAATTACCAAAGACCCAGAACATGCAGCTAGATTAAGTGTGGATGCTTTCAGTACAACATGGTTAGAAAATAACCTCGATGTAGGGGCTGGATACAAATTAGGCAAAAAGGTCAATGGGCTATTTGGAGGGAATTACTTTAAGTTCGGTGAGCGAAAAGACAAAAACGGCGATGGATTTACAGATGTAACCCAACAAGAACGCGTTTCGTTGTTTAATAAATTTAGTTTGCAACGTCCAGAAAATCGCATAGCGAGTTTGGCGTTGCGCTATGTATATGAAGATCGTTGGGGAGGTGAAACCAACTGGGATCGCAAGAAGCACAGGGGAGGAGAGGAAGTATATGCTGAGAGTATTTTTACCAATCGATTTGAGGCAATAGGAATGTATCAATTGCCAACGACAGAAAATATTTACACCCAGTTTTCCTATATCTATCACAATCAAAATTCGATGTATGGCCCCGAGTCGTACGATGCGAAACAACAAGTAGCTTTTGCACAAGCTTATTGGGATAAAACGATTGGAGATCACAGCTTGTTAGTTGGTGGTTCATTTAAGTATACGTATTACGATGACAATACACGTGCAACGGGAATTTACGATGAAAACGGGTTAGTTAAAAACCAACCCCAAGAAACGCCAATTCCTGGATTATTTATTCAGGATGAATGGTCGTTGAACAAGCAAAACAAACTATTGCTTGGGTACCGTTTTGACTATGACAAAACACATGGAGGTATTCACTCGCCTCGTGTAGGATATAAATTTGCACCGAATTCCAACCACGCGTTGCGCGCGAGCTTTGGAACAGGATTTAGGGTAGTTAACGTGTTTACCGAAGATCACCGTGCCTTAACTGGAGCAAGGGAGGTTGTATTTGCGGAAGCCTTAGATCCTGAAAAATCCTACAATGTCAATTTGAATTATACGGTTAAGGTACCAACCAATTTTGGAGCTTTTAATTTTGATGTCAATGGGTTTTATACCTATTTTACGAATAAAATTGACGCGGATACCGATACGGATCAATACAAAATTATTTACGCGAACTTAGATGGACATGCCATTTCAAAAGGTATTTCGTTGAATATGGATGTCGCTTTTGACTTTCCATTGAAGTTAATGGCTGGGGTTACGTATATGGATGTGTATCGAAAGGAAGATGGGCAGCGCGAACAAATTTATCACTCGCCAAAATGGTCTGGGAATGTGTTAGCGAGCTATAATTTTGGTAGTGGTTTCACGGCAGATTTAACAGGTGATTGGAAAGGACCTATGCGCTTGCCGAGAGTAGAAGATGATTATCGACCTGAATATTCACCTTGGACCGTTATCGCCAACGTACAAGTAACGAAAAAATTTGGTGATAAATTTCAAGTATATGGAGGAGTGAAGAACCTTTTCAATACACTTCCAAAAGAAGATACAATTGCAAGATGGTGGGATCCATTCGGGGAGCCAGGTAATGGGGTTACTCCGCCTCCTGGTAGAACGGATGTTATTTTTGAACCCAATGATTATAGCTATACCGCTTTGCAGGGAATTAGAGGTTTTATCGGTGTTCGATATAGTATTTTTTAAATTAGTTAGTCCATGAGAGGGATAAGCAGCAAAAAAATCCTCGTTTTAAGCGGGTTGATCTTGTTATTCACCAGTGGAATGAAAGCACAAGAAGTAACCTTTTCCACCTTGGAGAAGCATAAGGAGGCAAAAACAAAGCCTATTGTGGTGTTTCTCCATACCAATTGGTGTACTTATTGTGCGTTGATGAAGAAAAAAACGTTTGCCAATGAAAAGGTACAAGAAGCCTTAGAGGAAAAAGTCTATTTTATTTCGTTTGATGCAGAATCAAAGGAAAACATTCGCTTTAGAAATAGAGATTTTGTCTTTAAGAAGAAAGGACTCCAATCGGGTGTGCATGAATTAGCTGAGGCTTTAACGGCTCAAAATGCTTATCCCGCCTTGGTGTTTTTAAATGAAAACTATGAAATCATACACCAACAGTATGCTTATGTTGGTCCAAAAGAAATGCTTCAACTCTTGAATGCATTGTAGGAGACTACGTGTTATTTTTCTTTAAAAGCACTGTAAATCAAACGGATTTACGGTGCTTTTTTTATTTTATTCAACTAAAATTACGCATATAACTAAAAAATTAGTTTGATAACTAAATTTTTAGTTATATGTTTGTTTGAGTCAAAAGAGAAAAAATGGAAAAATTAACCAACAAGGAAGAAGAAATCATGCACATCCTTTGGAAGTTGCAAAAAGGTTTTATCAATGATATATTGGCAGAAATGCCAGAGCCAAAACCTCATTATAATACTTTATCTACGTTAGTGCGTATTTTAGAAGAAAAAGGAGTAGTGTCTCATCATGCTTATGGCAAATCACATCAGTATTATCCTGTTGTAACGATGGAAGCGTATCGCGCTATGTTCATGGAAGAAACGATGCATAAGTATTTCGATAATTCATTTAGCAATTTGGTCAACTTTTTTGTCAAAGACAAACAGGTTTCCCAAGAAGAATTGGAGGAGATATTGTCTATTATAGAACGCAATAAAAAGTAATCTTTAACGCCCAAAACCTGTAGTTTATGCATTCATTCGTTGAATATCTATTGAAAGTAAACGGCCTACTCGTTGTAGTCTTAGCTTTTTATTATTTGGTTTTGAGAAAAGAAACGTTCTTTTCTGCTATTCGCTACTATTTTTTAGTGGGAATTGGATTGAGTTTTATACTACCACTCTTGCGTTTTACCCAAACGGTATATGTAAAACAGCATATCGATTGGTCGGCTTTGCTCCAACAGGGAAATGAAGATGTACTGGTGGAAGAGCAATTGAGTTGGCTAGCTGCCTTAAACTGGCAAACGATTCTTGCCTATTTAGTACTAACGATAAGTAGTGTGCTTGGTTTGATTTTCGTTTCGAAAGTGATGCGATTAACGCGTTATGTTATGCAATTGCCTCGTTGGACTGACCACGCGAAGATCAAAATAGACGGAACAACACAAGAGGCGTATTCGTTTTGGAATTGGATTGTTTTACCCAAGCAATATGGAGAAAGTGAAACACTAGCAACCATTATCCAACATGAACAAGTACACGTAGAAGAAAAGCACTCTATAGATCTTCTTTTGATTTCCGGCATACGACGTATTTTTTGGTTTAATCCCCTGTTGATTTTGTTGGAACAAGTCATTCGATTAAACCTTGAATATAGTGTGGACCAAAAGGTCTCTGCTGTACAAAATAGCTATGAGTATCAAATGACCTTAGTGCGTTTTGAACAAACGAAAGGATCTGCGATGCCTTTGGTCAATTCTTTTGGATCTTCTGATCTCAAAAAAAGAATCATTAAACTCAACCAACCTAAATCTAAAAATATGAAAAAATCAAAGTTTGTTTTATGTCTACCCTTGGTGGTGGGATTCTTTTTGCTTTTTCAAGTGAAAACCAAAGCAGAAGTCGTTTTTGTAGATCAAGAACAAATGGGTAGTAATACAGAACAAGAGCCCGAAAAGACAAAGCATACGGGTGAAGTAACAGAGGAGAGTGGAGAAAGCCTTCCCCTAGAACAACAAGAAACGGCAGCAGTAAAAAAGAAAGAAGAGGACAAGTCTCAAGTCGAAAAATCTGCTGAGAAAAAAGCGGGTTCCGTGCAAATTATAAAAAGGGATGCGGATGGTAACGTGGTATATCAAACGGATGATGCAACGGATGAAGAATTGGTCAAGTACAATATAGTTCGAATGGATAATGGTAAGGGATCTTTAAAACAATTTAAAATTGTTACATCGGAAAACGGTACAACAAAGGGACGTATTTATATCAATGGTAAAGATTATTCGTTGGAGGAGCTTGCCAAATTAGGTCTGGAAGTCAGTGAAGATGAAATCTCGTATTCATACACTATAGATAAAGAAACACTGTTGGGAGATGCTCAAAGAATGAAAGAAATAGTAGACAACAAGAAAGAGCAATCAAGAAAGGAAAAAGAAGACGCTCGAAAAAAAATGGAAGAATCGAGAAAGCAGATGGAAGCCTCGCGAAAAGAAGTAGAAGCTTCTCGACAAGAAATGGAAAAGTCGCGAAAGTACATGGAGGCCTCTCGAAAAGAAATGGAACGGTCAAGAAAAAAGCTGGAAAAATCGAGAATGCAACAGTTGGAGGGAATAAAGGATAAATTAATTATCTACAACGGAAAAGAAATGTCCTTGGAAGAATTGGAAAAAATAAGTCCTAATGGATTGGGAGGGGGAACGATTAAGATTTATAGTACAGAAGAGAGTATTGAGAAATATGGAGAGAAGGGCAAAAAGGGTGTTATCGTTGTGACTTCTGGCTCGAATAGCGGGAATAAAGCCACGAAGCAGTCATTTAGTATTACTTCTATGCAAGAAGGTGAAGGAGAATTTCTTTACGTTATCGATGGCAAAAGAATTAAACCGAGTGAGGTGAGTGCAATTAAATCCGAGGATATTGATCATGTGAATGTTCTAAAAGGAGAGATGGCAACGGAAAAATATGGAAAAGAAGCTGAAAAAGGAGTAATTGAGATTTTTAAAAAGAAATAGAGTATCACTTTTAAATTGAATGCGTTAGTTAGCAAAGACCTTCAACTTCGTTGAGGGTCTTTTTTATAGGGTTTGAAGATTTCCATTTTGCAGCTGTATGTATCTTGTGCGGATGGGAGTCAAAAGATGGGGGATGTGATTGACAAGGAGAATCCCTTTCGTTTTGACTTTTTGTTGTAAGACAGCAAGAAGCTGTTCTTGCAGCAGGGGGGATAATCCAGCGAAAGGTTCATCTAATAAAATAAACGGTTGAGGTAACTTAAGTACAAATAGCGTTTGTATAAGTTGTTAAATGCCTGTTGAAAAATGAGCGATGGGATGGTTCAGATGAGCCTCAAATTCAGCCCAATTCCAATATAATTTAGGTAACACATCTTTGAGCCGTAGTTGTTTTGGGAAAAAGCTAAACTGTGGTTTCAATGCAAAATAGCGCTGAAAGTGATTGGAGTTTTGAATGAACTTTTGATCCACTTTGAGGTGGATATGCTGTGGTTTCTTAGTGCCAAACAACACCTCGAGGAAGGTTGACTTTCCTGCTCCATTTGATCCAGTTAGCTCAATGAGCTCTCCTGTCTGCATCTGGAAGTACATATTATGGAGTATGACCTTGTTGTTGACTTGATAAACAAGGCTGTCTAAATAAAGCGTTGACATGGTTAGGGTGTTTTGAAAGAGGAAATCAAGAAAGCGAGTAGTAAGTTACTACCTAATAAAGCGAGGATCAAATGGAGGGGTTGCCATCCTTTGTTCTTAAAAAAGAATAATTCATAGGGACGAAACATCCAAAAATAGAGTAAGGCTAAAAACGTACCTAGCGTAGCCGGTATCCACCACCAAATAACGGTTGTCCAAGCAAGAGATGCCGTAACGACAAAGGATACTGGTAATAGGGATAAAGAATTTTACTCGCTTTTGTCATGCAAAACATATTTGAACCTAAGGTATTTGTTTTTATCGAGATAAATTCTTTTTCGCTGCTATTTTTAAGTAGAGAAATGGCAGGTCTACGTGCTTTCTATTTGCATATTTTCCTTCAGATTAACGGAATATGCTGAGGTTTTCGTATTGAAAAAAGCAATTAAAACAGTAGAATGCAAATCAAATAGCAAAGCGTTTAATTTCAATTGTTTTATTTATATTTGTCTATAAACTAATAACAACAATATGTATAAGATGTTACAACCAGCGCATTCAGGCGTTGCATATTTAGCATTGATTTTCTTGGTAATCGTAGTGATTAATGCTTTTGTAGGTTTAAGCTCTAAAAAAGAGTTTACAGATAAAGACTACAAATTAGGTTTGATTGGGTTAATCTTCTCTCATATCCAATTATTGTTAGGTTTAATCCTATATTTCGTTTCGCCATTAGTACAAAACTTTGGTGTAGCAATGAAAGACTCAACTTTGAGATTGTATGCATTAGAACACCCATTAATCAATATCATCGCTATTGCCTTGATTACGATTGGATGGTCTAAGCACAAAAAAGCAACAGAGAGCAATAAGAAATTTAAAATGTTTGCTGTTTTTTACACGATCGGATTAGTTTTAATCTTGTCTAGAATTCCTTGGAAAGTTTGGTTTGCATAATCAAAACACATAAAATCATTTAAAGAGAGCCTCAAGCTCTCTTTTTTTATTTTGGTACACTTCTTGTTTAGCTATACTGTCTATTTTTTAAATAGGAATCGTATGAAATACATTCAATATATCCTTTTTGCTTTAGTGATCTTCACGCTATCAAGTTTTGAAGAGGCGGGTAAAATAAAAGAAAAATCGAGACCGATTGCGATGCAATTGGGTCAAGTTATGGATACAGTAGCAATATTGGATTTGCCTGTTGTTGACGAGACAGATTCTATCGTTATGGCAGAAGTAGAAGAGGATAGCTACGAGGTAGTTAGTGATGAAACAAAAGCATCCTACTACCACGATAAATTCTCTGGTAGAAAGACAGCAAGCGGTGAGATATTTGATAATACAAAGTATACAGCTGCACACAAATCCCTGCCTTTTGGAACTAAAATAAAGGTGACTAATTTGAAAAACAAACGCTCTGTAGTGCTTACGGTAACGGATCGTGGACCTTTCGTAAAAGGGAGAGCGGTAGATGTTTCTAAACGCGCTTTCATGGATCTAACGGATAATATCGGCCGAGGCGTTTTAGATGTTAAGATCGAGCGTATTGTGGAAGAAATTTAAGTTGTCGGATTATTCTTGAATACAACTAGGTGTTACTTAATGGAACGAACAGTAAAGTTGTGGTGGTAGTTGGGGAAATTTTCTACAATTCGAGGATGTGGACCGCATGAATATGAAATTCTTCTTACCCTGTTTTTAGGGTAAGAAAAAAGATGAAATAATTCTAAATTAAAATCGTCCTCCATAGACTCCGCGTTTATGGAGGGCTTTTTTTAGCTGCAAAGGAGTAAAAGCATTATACCTCAGTGAAACGCTATAATGAGGCTTTTGTTTTCTCTACCAGGTCGTAAAAGGATGACTGGATAAATAGGAGTTGTAATACTCGATTTTACCTGTTACTTCCTCTCCTAACCACAGGGGTTTCTCAAAAGCTTCATTCTCGTCTTGTAGTTCTACTTCTGCTAGGATGAGTCCTTCGTTTTGACCGTGGAAAACATCGACTTCAAAAAGATGCGACCCGACAGGAATAACATATCTGGTTTTCGCAATGATGTGCTCTTCACATAAGTTTAGCAGTGCTTCTGCCTCTTTTAAATCGATTTCTTTTTCCCACTCGAATCGAGAGGTTCCCGTTGCATTACTTTTGCCCTTAATCGTCAGAAAGCCTTTGTCGTTCTTAATGCGAATACGTACCGTTCTATCCGCATGGCTGTTGAGGTACCCTTGAGCAATTGTGTTTTTAGTATGTGCTAAGGTTTCAAAGTTTGTTCTTTGGGTAAGAAATTTTCTTTCGATTTCAATCATAGGATATAAAATAAAGGTGTAAATTTATGCCAAGTTAGTCTCATTTCATCCTAACTGTTAAGAAAAAAATATATTTTTAAATGAAATTAAGATATATACTACAATCCCCTCAAGGAATTGAAGAGCTTTTTAATAAATATGTAGTTGACGGTAAAATATATACAAGTGAAGATATTTCATTTTTAGTTGATCTTGTACATATTTTTCGACCTCGAAATATAAAGAAAATTAATCGAGTTTCCATAGACTCTTTTACCTCCTATTTAAAAACACATGAAGTTGAACGCTTGGCTTTAGTGGAGTATTTGAAAGATATACTTTCGAATAGACGGTTTAGCCGAATGATTTCAGATGCGGGTATTTTACAAGATTCCGATTTCTTTTATGAAGTAAAAAAACGACTGTGGGCAAAGGTTCTTCCTTATCAACCGGAAAAGGACACTTATGAGTATGTGTTAAACCAAGTGTTTTACAAGCATACGGATGCGGCATGGGTAGATTTAATTCCCGAAGAGCAATTGCTTGAACTCTTTGATCAACTCAATTTTCAAGATATTTTTGCTAAAATATCAGATGAATCCGTTATGGGTGAACTGTTGAACTCTATTGGTTTGATTACCCAACGCATGAGTGGAAGAGCAATGGAAAGCTCCATTATCAGTATGGTGCCTGAATATTCTCATTTTGAAAGCCCCTTTCTGGCTTTAGAAAAAGAGTTTATGGAAGTGGCCTCAAGTATTTTAAAAGGAAATACAGTATATCTTACACCTAGTGATATTAATTGTAAGCAAATTAAGATCTTCCACAAGCAATGTATTGATTTTGTCAATCAAGCCTTTAAAAATAGTTCCAAATACGGAATATCTATTAAAGTTAACCAGAGTTTACTTCGGTTAAGACAGCAGCTTCAACGGATAGATGTCTTGTTGTCGTTGATTATCATTGAAGGAGAAGAGGTTGAGATCGAGAAGAAATCCAAGACCATTCGATTGGCTCGTAAATTAATTGATTACAACTGTTATAAGTACAATGTATCGGGATTAATCAAAGAGAGTACGCAATTGATTTCGTATGAAATCACACAACATACGGCCAAAACGGGAGAACACTATATCACCAAAACAGCTGGTGAGTATTGGCATATGTTTAGAGGGTCAATGGGAGCCGGTATTGTGGTAGGATTTATGTGTATTCTCAAGCTATTAGCGCATAAATTGGATGCGAGCATCTTTGGTCACGCGATGTTGTATAGTTTGAATTATGCTTTGGGATTCTGTTTGATTTATTTATTGGGCTTTACCCTAGCAACAAAGCAACCTGCTATGACCGCAGCAGCGATTATTAAAGCCATTGAAGATGGACAGAAGCAACATGTGGATAGCGTTGATAAACACATTGGGTTTGCTAAGCTTTTTGCAAGACTAGTGCGCTCTCAATTTATCGCTTTTATCGGTAACGTAATCTTGGCTTTCCCTATCGCTCTTTTACTGATGTGGGGGGTTGATTCTGCTTTCGATATCAATTTAGCTCAAAAGGAGTGGAAAGGCATGTTAATCGATGCTGATCCTATTGAATCTAAAGCTTTGTTTCACGCAGGGATTGCTGGTATTTTCTTGTTTTTATCAGGTATTATTTCCGGTAATGTATCAAACAGAAATAAACACAATCGCGTGTTTTATCGCATCCAAGAACACCCCTGGTTGAAACACAATTTTGGTATACAACGCTCTACAAAAATCGCCAATTGGGTCGATACCAAGTGGCCAGGAATAGCATCGAATATCTGTTTTGGTCTGTTTATGGGTACATGTGGGGCTATTGGTACCTTTATAGGTTTAGATATCGATATTCGACACATTACTTTTGTGAGTGGTAATATTGCTATTGGGTTTTATGGTTCAGGATTTGAAGCACCAACTTCTTTGTTAGTTTGGGCCTTTATTGGGATGTGGTTAATTGGATTTATGAACTTTATCGTAAGTTTTGGTTTGTCTATCTTATTGGCCTTCCGATCGAGAAATATTCCGTTCAAAGAAACGAGAGAACTTGCTCTAGCTGCTTTTAAGTACTTCAAAAGTTTTCCAATGGAATTCTTTATTCCTACAGGAGGAACCGTAGTGGAACAAACGACGGATAAATCACAGGATAAAAAATAATAAGAGCGCTAAATAATAAGAGCGCTAAATAAAAAAGGAGGTTATAAACCTCCTTTTTTATTCTGTTGTTGAATTGTCTTTTGTTTCTCTCTTGTGACGCAAACTGTCTTTTAATAAGTTCGATTGCTGTTCAAATTCGAGTCGGGATACTGTGATATAATCTTCTAGGTTGTGAATGTTCTTCGCTAGCTTGCGCAAAGAAGCACGGTCACTACTAATGAATAGTTCACTCTGTGTTCTCGCTTCCTCATGACTTAATCCTAGTTTTTCTAGCATAATAGTTCCCACATAAACCGCAGTAAAGAAATTTTCTCGGTATACTTCTGTAAAACCATCTTGTAGGTATTCGTATGCATTCTTTCTGTTTTTGGCTCGAATGATTACTTCAACATCTGGAAAGTTTTTGTGTAGAACTTCTACCAGGTGCTGATTGACATCTGGCGGATCCATCGCTGCAATTACGTAGTCTGCTTTTTCAACCCCAATAGATTTTAGGATATTGATCGAGGTTGCATCACCATAATACACGTTAAAACCTAATTTTCTCAAATGATCCACGCGTTCTGCATCATTGTCTAAGACCAAGATCGGAATATCGTTTGCTTGTAATAAACGACCGATGGTATTTCCGAAATCTCCAAATCCAGCGATGATGATTTTTTTGTCTGCGCTGATATGGGATAAATCGTCATAAGGTTGATTCTGTGTAGGTGAAGAGGTCAATCCGAGGTATGGGCTAATCCACTTTTCGTTTAATAGCATTAAGATTGGAGTAACCACCATGGATAAGGCTGTTGTTGCCAATAAGTAGTCATACCAAGTTTGATCAATAATATTAATGGTTTTTCCTAAAGCTAAAATTACAAAGGCAAATTCACCAATTTGAGAAAGCAAAATGGCGAAGAGGAAAGATTGATCTTTAGGGAATTTCTTCCATTTTCCGATAGCAAATAGTACAATCGCTTTTATCGCCATTGACCCCACTAATAGAGAAAGGATAATCAAAGGTTCTTTTGCGATAATTTCGAAATTAATAGTTGATCCCACGGCAATAAAGAAAATACCGAGCAACAAGGCTTTAAAGGGTTCGATATCGCTTTCCAATTGATGTTTATAAGGGTTGTTGGCCAAAACTACACCTGCAATAAATGCCCCTAATGCCGGACTCAAGCCTACTTCTTGCATCAAAAGAGAAACGCCAATGACTAAGAGTAAAGCTGAAGCGGTGTAAATTTCGCGTATTTGTAAACGCCCTACCGATTTAAAGAGGGGATTGACAATATAATTTCCCACTAAGAAAATAACGGTGATAGCACCTAAAATAGCCATGGTTTTCATCAATACCGGCTGTCCATCTAGCATACTGCTATTGGTTGTTGAAATCGGTATTTTTTTAGAAACAGCCAATAGTGGAATCAGTGCCATAACGGGTATGACCATGATATCTTGAAAGAGTAATACTGCAAAACTCGACTTTCCTACATTGGATTTGTTTAATCCTTTTTCTGATATCGTTTGAAGAATAATCGCTGTGGATGACATAGTTACAACAAATCCGATCGTAATGGAAGTGCCCATATTTAGGCCAATAGCAAAGTAACAAACTGCGGATGTTATGAGTGTAGTACCCAAAGCTTGAGCGGTGCCCAATCCGATTATTTCTTTTCGAATTTTCCAAAACTCTTTAGGGTCTAGTTCTAATCCCACAAGAAATAACATCATAACTACTCCAAACTCTGTGGCATGCATAATATCTGCTCCATCTTTTCCTACGAATCCCAAAACAAAAGGACCAATTAAGACTCCTGCAAAGAGATAGCCTAAGACGGAACCCATTCCCAGTTTTTTTGAGATAAGCACACAAATTACTGCAGCAAATAGAAAAATAAAGGCTTGTGCTAAAAATTCATTCATTTTATGATGTGATTTTTACATTAAAACAACAAAATCAAATCTAATTTAAAAGAGCAACTAACATTTTTTAGCATAAATATGGTATGCTTGCTCAAAAAAGTATTTGAAATATGTACAAATTTAAGGAATAGCAGTTGGATATAGATATAAAAAAGTAAAAAAAAACACGCTTTTTTGGGGTTGTAAAAACTGTTTTTTTTCGGTTATTTTGAGGTATTAAATGGGAAGATGAGTCGAAAGATAATACATATTGATATGGATGCGTTTTACGCTTCGGTAGAGCAGCTAGATAATCCCGAACTAAGGGGGAAAGCCCTTGTCGTTGGTGGAAGTAGCGAACGTGGAGTTGTAGCTGCTGCGAGTTATGAAGCTCGTCAATATGGGGTGCGAAGTGCGATGAGTGGTGTTTTAGCTCACAAAAAATGTCCTCATTTGATTTTTGTACCTCCGCGTTTTGACCGGTACAAGGAAATTTCCAAACAAATCCGCGCCGTGTTTTATGAATATACTGATTTAGTCGAACCTCTTGCTCTTGATGAAGCTTTTTTAGATGTAACAGAAAATAAAAAGGGGTGTCCGAGTGCGACTTTAATCGCTCAAGAAATTCGACAAAAGATATTCGAACGCACACATCTTACAGCTTCTGCTGGAATCTCAATTAATAAATTTCTAGCCAAAGTCGCTAGCGATTACAACAAGCCCAACGGACAAAAGACGATTAACCCCGAAGAGGTAGAAGCCTTTTTAGAAGCCTTGGAAATCAAAAAGTTTTTTGGCATTGGAAAGAAAACCGCAGATCGAATGTATCATTTTGGTATTTTCACGGGAAGAGACTTAAAAGAAAAATCACTGGAATTTCTAGAAGAACACTTTGGAAAGGCAGGTAAATCGTATTACTTCATTGTTCGCGGGATACACAACTCACCTGTTAGTCCAGATCGGCTTGTCAAATCTGTCGGAACAGAACGAACTTTCGATGAAAATTTAAGCTCTGAAGTGTATCTCGAAAATAAGCTGACACATATCGTTGAGGAATTAAGCCTTCGATTAAAAAAACAAGGGCTAGCGGGAAAAACAATTACGTTGAAAATAAAATACGCCGATTTTGTACAACAAACTAGAAGTATGACATTCCCTTATTTTGTAGCAGATGCAGGAATTATACTTGCTTGTGCTAAAGAATTATTATACCAAGATAACTTGCAAAACTCAGTCCGATTGATTGGCGTATCTTTAACGAATTTAAACAATAAAAAAGTTGCGAAAAAACCCGTAGCTGTACAGCTGCGGTTTGATTTTTAAGTGTAAAAAACCCTGTTATGAAGCATATTATACCGCCTTATTTGAAAAAAGGAGACAAAGTGGCCATCGTTTGTACGGCTAGGAAGTTTGCTGTCGAAGAAGCTCAACCGGCTATTGCATTACTCCAAACTTGGGGATTACAAGTAGTGCTGGGAAAAACGATCGGATTGGATAATTTTCAACTTGGAGGAACGGATCAAGAACGTGCAGACGATTTCAATGCGCAACTAAACGATCCTACAATTAAGGCAATTTGGTGTGCCCGAGGGGGGTATGGGACTGTGCGTATCATTGATGCGATTGACTTTACGTCATTCTTGCAGCACCCCAAGTGGATTATTGGGTTTAGTGATGTCACTACCTTACACAGTCATGTGCATAATTTAGGCGTAGCTACGCTCCATGGTATTATGGCCTTTAGTGTTCCGTTAGCAAAAGCAGAATCGAAAGAATCCCTTTATAAAGCGCTGTTTGGTGAATCGTTGCACTATGTGATTAATCACCATACTAAAAATAGAAACGGACAGGTCTCAGGTCAGCTAGTAGGAGGGAATTTATCTATCCTATATAGCTTACTCGGCTCTGCTTCAAGCATGGATACCAAAGGAAAAATTTTGTTTATAGAAGATCTGGATGAATACTTATACCACGTCGATCGCATGATGCAAAACCTCAAGCGAAATGGAATTTTAAAAGACTTAGCTGGACTTATTGTTGGTGGTATGACGGATATGCACGATAACTCTATTCCCTTTGGTTATAATGCACAGGAAATTATTCTCGACGTCGTAAAAGAGTATGATTACCCAGTGGTATTTAATTTTCCAGCCGGACATGGTGCTTCCAATTGGGCCTTAAAAATGGGCACTATTGTTGAACTAAAAGCAGATGACAATCAGGTGACTGTCGCTTTTAGTTAGAACAAAAGGATGAGTAAATCGAAAGAACTAGGAAGGTTAGGCGAAAATTTAGCGGCAGACTTTTTACAAGAGAAAGGGTATCGCATTATAGAGAGAAATTGGGTGCATAAAAAAGCAGAGGTGGATATCATTGCAGAGGTGGATTCTTTTTTAGTATTTGTAGAAGTAAAAACGAGAAGTTCAACACATTTTGGTCGACCTCAAGATTTTTTGAAGCCCCCGCAAATCAAACGCTTAATTACTGCCGCAAATGCTTTTACTACAAAATTTAACAGAAAAGAAGAGGTTCGATTTGATATAGTAGCTATTGGTATAAAAAAGTCTAAACCTAAAATTGAGCATATCGAACGAGCTTTTTATTGGTTTTGAATAGAATATCTTCGGTATTTAAAGAGTATTATGTGTTTTTTAAAATATCTGGGGGCTTTTGCTGTGTTTCTTGTAAAATTCTTATATAAAAAAAGTCTAAATAAAGTTTGTGGGTTATTTAGAATCACTTTACATTTGTAGCGTTTTTAATAAGTCTAAATAATACAATTTCAGAATGAAGACGTATACGACCTTGTTGGTTACCATTTGTGGAGTGATGCTAAGTTTCGCTCAAGACATCACAATTAAAGGAAGAGTTGTGGATGAGGTGAACAAGCCTTTGCCTTTCGCTACGGTTGTTCTTGGTGAAGGACAAACTGCTGTTCAAACCAATGAAAATGGAGAGTTTAAGTTGAATAACGTTCAAAAAGGAAAGCACATAATGAAAGCTTCTTTTGTTGGATACTCAACCTCTCAAAGAGAAATTACGCTAGCAAAAAATGAAGAAATTGTGAACTTTCTACTAGTGGCTGATAGCCAATTGGAAAATATCACCGTGTATGGTAGAAGTAATAAAAACGTAAAAAATCTTCAATATATCACGCGTTTGCCACTTGGATTACAAGATCAGGTTCAATCGATTAGTATTGTTTCTGAACACGTGATTAAAGAACAGGGAGCTTTGACTATTACAGATGCAGCGCGCAACGTCGCTGGGGTAACTCAGTTTTCAACGTATGGTGGACCTGCAGAAAGTATGTCAATTCGCGGATTTAGAGGAACGCCTGTATTGAGAAATGGAGTTGGGATGGATTCTGACTTTAGAACGGCTTCTGCGATTGCTGACATGCAAGGAATAGAAAGCGTTGAGGTAATTAAAGGATCAGCTGCTGTATTACAGGGAATTGGAAATGGCCTTGGTGCTGCAGGTGGAGTAATTAACATGGTTACTAAAACCCCAAACTTTAAAAATCACAGAGAAGTGGGATTCCGCGTTGGTAGTTATGGTCAAGTAAGACCAACTGTGGACTTCGAACAAGTGTTAGATAAAAAAGAAACGGTTTCTTTCCGCTTTAATGGAGCTTATGAAAGAAACGACGGATGGAGAACCTATGTTAATAACGAACACTTTTATATCAATCCATCGTTAACGTGGAAGATAGACAATAAAACCAAGTTGACGGTTGAAATGGACTACTTAAATGGGGACTATGTTACGGATAAAGGAACGGTAAACTTAGGACCAGACTACGCAAACGAATTGTATAAAATGCCGCATAATAAGTTTTTAGGTTTCAAAGGAGACTCTAAAAAGATTACTATGCAAAATTACGTCGCGCGTTTTGAAAGACAATTAACAGAAAAATTGAGCTTAAGAACTTCGTATACAGCGTCAATCTACAATGAACATGGTCGTTCTACAAACGTAACAACGGTAAAACCGAAAAAAGAAATTGGAGAGGATTGGAGCCAATATGGCAATATTAAACGCACGGTTTCAATGGGACAATCAGATGATTATAACTCGGTATTCCAGGCGGATTTAATAGGAAAAGACATCTTTACTGGGGTGTTAAAACACACCTTCCAAATAGGGTTTGATTACAGACAAACGAAAACAATTGGAGGATCTGCTACAGGTAAAGTTTGGGGAAAAGATAAAGATGGAAATGACGTACTAGTTGACTTCAGAAGTGATATCAACGTATTAGACGCTATTGATAACACTTTGCCAGAGAATATTATCTACGGAGATATTGCAACGACAAGAACGATGTCACCAACTATCGGTTTCATGGCACAAGATTATATCGCTATTGGTGATAAATTAAGCGCTATGTTAGGTATTCGATACAGTCGATTAAATGGAAATACAACAGAAAATGCAACCGTTGAACGTTGGAATCCAATGTTGGGATTAATCTTCAAACCACAAGAAAACATTAGTACATTCGCTTCTTATACGACAACGAGTAGTTTGAGACAATCAAATAAATTACTACACGGAGGTGGATACGCTGGAGCATCAGATATTAAACAATTTGAATTTGGTTTCAAATCAAACTGGTATAACGATCATTTAGGGGTGAACTTCACTTACTTTTTCATCAACCAAAATAATTTAGTTGCGCCTTATATCAACCCTGAAACGAACGAGCAATCTAAAACGGAAAGCATTTTAGCTGGAGATTTAAAACGCAACGGGTTTGAGTTGGAAATCAACGGTAAAATCACGAACAATTTAGAAGTAATGTTAGGTTATGCTAACTTATATGCTAGATACCAAGATAGTCCACAATATGTAGATGGTTCAGCGCCGATGAATGCACCAGAGCACACGGCAAATGGGTGGGTAAGCTACAAGTTTGATCAAGGTACCTTAAACGGCTTATCAGTAAGTGCTGGAGTTTATTTTGTAGGTAAACGCCCGGTGAATGAATACAGCAGAACCTTAGATAATAGCCACAATACAAACGTAAACGTAAGACCCTTTGACATGCCAAGCTATACTACGGTGAATGCACAGGCAGCTTATACTTACAAAAACGCAACACTAAGTGTATTTATGAATAATCTATTCAATGAAAGAGGTTATACCTCTTACTTCAGAGGTGGATATATCAATGAAATTGCACCAAGAAATTTTGCGGCTCAATTGACCTATAGATTTTAGTGTTATCCTTTAATTAGTGTTCTAATAATTGAAATAGTAAGTGCAAACACGGTTTTATGTATAAAATCGTGTTTGTTCGTTTTTGAATCCTCATGAAAACAAAAAAGACATCACCCTTTCGAAAACTGATGAATGACCTACACCTTTGGTTGGGTATTGCCAGTTCTCTTGTACTATTTGTGGTTTGTTTAACAGGAACCATTTACACGTTTAAGACAGAAATTCAAGAATGGCTTGCGCCCAATCGCTATGCATTTGTCGCTCCCCTTGCTGGTGAAGTTAAGTCCGTGGAGGAGTTGGTACAAGTAGTTGAGGCATCAACGCAGGGAAAAGTACAACGTGTTACCTTGGTAAGTAAAGAAGGGAAACCTTTTGTTTTTACCGTGAGTAAAGGAGAAGAAGGGAAAAGAGGAGAGGCTGTTCACGTTAACCCCTATACGGGAGAGATTCTAGGTACAGGAAAAGGACCTGCAGATGAGTTTTTTATGACGGTTTTTAAATTGCACCGTTGGCTATTGCTTGATTCGTCTATTGGACGCCCTATCGTGGGCATTGCGACAATTATTTTCTGTTTCCTTTCTATTTCAGGATTAATTTTGTGGTTTCCCAAAAAAATTAAGGGATGGAAAAGTATAAAGCCAGGATTCAAAATTAAGTTGAATGCCAATTGGAAACGCATCAATCACGACTTACACAATACACTTGGGTTTTATACTTTGTTACTTGTATTGATCATGTCTCTAACAGGACTGTGTTGGTCATTTGAATGGTATAGAAATGGGCTAAGTAGTGTATTGGGAGCTAAGGTTTTTGGAGGACGCGATGAAGTAAAACCACAATCTGTCGTACAAGATAAAAAAACCATTAGTTTAGAAGATGCGCTAGCTATGGCCGATAAAGAAATGGCATACGAGTACCGTACCTTAACTGTAAGCTTGCCAAAGGATTCTCTCGGAACTTATGAAATCAATAAAAATGAATTGGCGCGATGGAATGAAACGGTTAATGATCGCGTGTTTATTGATCAATACTCGGGTGAGGTTATCAAGAAAGAAATTTTTACAGATAAATCTGTTGGAGAGAAGATCGCTGCTTCAATTCGAGCGTTGCACTTTGGTGATATTTATGGCCTGTTCTCTAAGGTGATCTATTTTATAACGTGTTTAATTGCAACGTCCTTACCTATTACAGGTATCTTTATTTGGTTGAATAAAATGAAAAAGAAACCCAAAAAGAAACTCTAGGATATCTTGGGAATACTTTAGCATTCAAAGTGGACAAAATAGGAGAAAAAGTGTAACTTTGTTATTGCAATTTTAATTAAAGGTAATAGTATGTATCCAGAAGAAATAGTAAAACCAATGCGTCAAGAGTTAGTTGATGCAGGATTTTCAGCCTTATATACAGCAGAAGAAGTTGAAGCTGCTTTGAGTAAAGAAGGAACTACATTAGTAGTTGTAAATTCAGTTTGTGGTTGTGCAGCGCGTAATGCACGTCCAGGAGCAATCATGAGCCTAAACGGTGAGAAAAAACCAACGCAAATCGTAACAGTATTTGCAGGTGTTGATAAAGATGCTGTTGATGCAGCTCGTCAACATATGTTTCCGTTTCCACCATCATCGCCTTCGATGGCTTTGTTTAAAGACGGTGAATTAGTTCACATGTTGGAGAGACATCACATCGAGGGACATCCTGCAGAGATGATTGCGGAGAATTTGATCGACGCATACAAAGAATATTGCTAAAAAGAGACCACCTTCTATAAGGTGGTTTTTTTTTAAAGTGTATATTTGCTCAAGATATACTTGGAGCTAATGCAAAAAATAATTTCATATCCTTTATCAGTACTATTTGTTATCTGTTTATTACTTGTACTCTTGGTCTTTCACGGTGTACAATGGTTGGCCTTTACCCTGTTTGGATATAAAGCACATAAAAAAGTGGTCGATTGTATGGTCTGGTGGATCATGTTGTGTACCGGTATTTTAGGAACTTCTTATCGTGTTTCCAAAGAAGAGGAATTGCCTACAGATAAACCGATTGTCTTTGTTGCCAATCATCAAAGTATGTTTGATATACCAATGATCATTTGGTTTTTTAAACAAAATCACCCCAAATTTGTCAGTAAAAAAGAACTGGGACAAGGAATCCCTAGTGTGTCTTATAATTTAAAACACGGAGGATCTGTTCTCATTGACAGAAAAGATGCTAAACAGGCACTAACCGTTATTCGCGGATTAGGCCAATATATAACAAAATACAACAGGGCCGCCGTTATTTTCCCTGAAGGAACGAGAAGTCGCGATGGACATCCTAAACGTTTTTCCGAAAATGGGGTTAAAATGTTATGTAAGTTTTCGCCAGATGCTTATCTTGTTCCCTTGACGATTAATAATTCTTGGAAATTATTCCGATTTGGGAAATTTCCACTAGGATTAGGAGCCAAAATTAGCCTTTACGCGCATAAACCAATGAAAATTAGCGATTACTCTTTTGAAGATTTATTTGCTAAAACAGAGGAACTAGTGAAGTCTAAAATAGAATAATGAATACTAATTCTCGCAGTTACTCCCAAACAAACTAAACCAAACCCAAGAGCTAGTTGCGAAGCAAAAACAAATTGAAATGTCAACACACAATGTTCGTCTAGAAGTGATGCACTTCTTGGAAAAAAATATAGATAGCTTCGTTGATGATTATCTAATACCGGTGGAGAAAATTTGGCAACCTTCTGACTTACTGCCTAACTCGGAAAGTGAAAATTTTTTAGAAGAAGTCAGAGAATTAAGAGAATTTGCCAAAGAATTGCCCTATGATTTTTGGGTTGTTTTGGTAGGAGATACGATTACGGAAGAGGCTTTGCCGACGTACGAATCGTGGTTAATGGATGTCGATGGCGTTAATCAACGCGAAGGTGAAAGTGGAAATGGATGGGCAAAATGGATTCGCCATTGGACGGGAGAGGAAAATAGACACGGAGATTTGCTAAACAAATACTTGTATTTGTCTGGTCGCGTTAACATGCGTGAAGTAGAAATTACAACACAGTATTTATTAAATGATGGTTTTGATCCAGGAACGGATAGAGATCCCTATAAAAACTTTGTATTCACGAGTTTTCAAGAGCTAGCTACCTATATCTCACACAATAGAGTAGGGAAATTAGCCAAACAATATGGTGACCACAAATTGGCTAAAATTTGTCGTCTTATTGCTGGAGATGAAATGCGTCACCACCATGCCTATTCAGAATTCGTTGATCGCATCTTTAAAGTAGATCCAAGCGAAATGTTATTGGCTTTTGTCGATATGATGAAACGCAAGATTACCATGCCAGCTAACTTAATTCGCGAATCAGGAGGAAAGATGGGAGATGCATTTGAACAGTTTTCTGATTCCGCACAGCGCATTGGTGTATATACTGCGATTGATTATGTGGAGATCATGCAAAAATTAATTGATCGTTGGGAAGTTGCTAAACTTACAGGATTAAATGATGAAGCAGAAAAAGCAAGAGAATATTTAATGAAATTACCTGCACGTATGTTGCGTATTGCTGAGAGAATGAGTGTTGGTAAGGAGGAACATATTTTTAAATGGGTACAACCTGCTATTATTAAATAGTTTATAGTTGGCGGTGAACCGTTTACAGTAAAACATGACAAAAAGAATTGAAGCAACTATCGCCTATGTAAGGGAAGAGCTGAAGGATGCAGAAGGAGGACACGATTGGTTTCACATCGAACGTGTATACAATAATGCACTCAATATTTTAAAATTCGAACCCGAAGCCCATGCAGAAGTGGTGCAATTAATCGCTTTATTGCACGACATTGCGGATAGTAAATTTCACCTAGGAGATGAGACAGTCGGACCTCGTAAAGCAAAGGAATGGTTAGAGTCATTGGAGTACGAGGCTAGCGTAGTAGACCATGTGGTCAAAGGCATTGAAAATATCTCGTATAAAGGTGGGAATTTCGATCAAAAGTTTACGTCAAAAGAGTTGGAAATCGTTCAAGATGCCGATCGATTAGATGCAATTGGAGCAATTGGGATTGCCCGTGTTTTCAATTACGGAGGTTTTAAAAACAATGGGATTCACGATCCTGAACAAGCACCTCGCTTTGGTATGACCAAAGAAGAGTACAAGGCGCATAAAGGAACGTCAATTAATCATTTTTACGAGAAATTATTGTTGTTGAAAGATTTAATGAATACGGAAGCAGGAAAACGCATGGCAGAAGAAAGACACCGATATATGGAAGGTTTTTTAGCTCAATTTTATGCAGAATGGCAAGGAGATAGATAGTTAAGGGTTGTCTGTTAGCAGTTGAATTTCCAGACTAGTTCAAGAGCTCCTTAATCGAAAAGTTGAAAAAGCAAAGAAGCGAAAAAGCAAAATAGGTCATAAAAAAAGGAAATCAATTCGAATTGATTTCCTTTTTTCGTTTATATTTTCGGATGCGTGTTTTTCAATTCTGATCCCTCATAACTGATTTCTCATAACTGATCACCGATCACTATTTAATCTCTGAAATTCTCAGCGTATTCACCATTCCTTTTTCAACGATTGGCATGGCGGCTAAGTTGATCACCATATCCCCTTTTACCGCGTGTTTCTTTTCTACCACCATATTGTTGATATCTTCAATTGTTTCGTCTGTGCTTACGTATTTGTCATAGTAGTAAGCCTGAACCCCCCAAAGTAAGTTTAATTGCGTTAAAATGCGCTTATTTGACGTAAAAACGAGAATATCACTGTTTGGACGCCAAGCAGAAATTTGGAAAGCCGTATATCCACTATTCGTTAACGTACAAATTGCTTTTGCTTCGATATCATTCGCCATTAATGCAGCGTGATAACAAATATTTTTTGTGATATAGCGATTTGTTTTAATTGTAGGAGGACTTTGAGGTACATTGATTAATGGAGAATCTTCTACACTTTGGATAATTTGTGTCATTTTCTCAATTACTTGTACAGGATAACTTCCTACAGAAGTTTCTCCTGATAACATAACCGCATCTGCACCATCCATTACTGAGTTTGCTACGTCGTTTACTTCAGCTCTTGTTGGTGTTAAGCTTGAAATCATCGTTTCCATCATTTGCGTTGCAATGATTACTGGAATTCGGGCATTTTTTGCAACTTGAACCAATTGTTTTTGAATCAAAGGAACCTCTTGTGCAGGAATCTCCACCCCTAGATCGCCACGAGCAACCATTAAACCATCACAGTATGCAACTAATTTATGGATGTTTTTTACCGCTTCAGGTTTTTCAATTTTTGCAACAATTGGAATTTTGTGTTCTGAATGTTGTTTGACGATTTCTTGTAAGTCCAGTAAATCTTCTGGAGTTCTAACGAAAGATAAGGCCAACCAATCGACTTGCGCTTTAATAGCAAAAATAGCATCATTGATGTCTTTTTCTGTTAAGGCAGGTAGTGATACCTTAGTCATCGGTAAGTTTACCCCTTTTTTAGATTTTAGAGGTCCACCTTGTATAACTTTAGCAACAACTTCATCTGTGTTGTTTGTAGAAACAACTTCAAAAATTAACTTACCATCATCTAACAAAATAGTTTCTCCCGTATTGACGTCATTTGGAAACTGTTTGTAGTTCATGTACACGCGTTTTGCGTCTCCTTTAAACTCTTCTTTTGTTGAAAAGGTAATCGTGTCACCTGGGTTTACAACAACGTCTTCAGCCATAATTCCTACGCGTAGTTTTGGTCCTTGAAGATCTCCTAGAATAGAAGTTGTATAACCGTATTCTTTATTTAATTCTCGGATAATATCTATTTTCTCTTGTACATCAGCGTAGTCAGCATGAGAGAAGTTAATTCTAAATACATTGACACCCGCTTTAATCATGTCGTGTAACACTTCTTTTGTTCCTGATGCAGGACCTAGTGTTGCTACAATTTTTGTTCTTTTTTTTGCTACCATATTTTTTAAAAAATTAGGTTGTTTTTCGATTTAATCGCTTCTACTCGAATTTCGTATGCAGTAGAAATTACTTTTATTGATTTTAACTTTTCAATGACTGTACCAATTTCAAATTGTTCATCTGTATTTTCAACTTTTAGAAAGTAGTCCACCGTTTTGTGTTCCGGTAGGAGATACCCTTGTTTACTAATGGTTGAAACAACATATTGAAAAAGGGGAGAAGCCATTTGAGACTCAGGAAGTATAAAGGCTTTATTCGATACAAGCTTCCATAGCACATGGTAATCTGGATCGTCGTATTCAAATAAAGAAAAGGAAGCTAAGCCTTGATCCGTTTCTATTTCAACATCATGCGTTGTACGTTCTAAATAAAGGCCTAGAATAGTGTTAATAAGATAGGTAACTTTAAAATCCTCTTTGCGCGAAGAGTGGATCGCGATCAGACTATAGTTTTCAGCTTCAAAATCTTCTAATCTTAGAACTACTGGTCCCATTTGTTTATTCGTTAGATACAAAGATACGACTTTTATAATTCAAACAATATGTAGTTATTTAGAAGAAACATTAAGTAAATGTTAATTGATTCCCCAAATTAATGGTTTATTTTTTCTTGCAACGCGAAATAAGCTCGTTGTGAAGCTTTTTCTTCGGCTTTTTTCTTAGAAGTAGCCCTTCCTTTAGATACTAATTTGTTGTCTATGAATAGTTTAACTCCAAAATATTTTACATCCTCATTGGAGGTGTCTTCATACGCATCAAATTTGAACGTATGTTTTGTCTTTTGGCACCATTCGATCAGTAAACTTTTATAGCTCGTGATTTTGGTTTCTAAGACGTGTATGTCGGTGATCGTAGAAATTAAGCGTTGGTGAATAAATTTCTCACAAGCGGGATACCCTTGATCTAAATAAATAGCACCAATTAAGGCTTCTAGAATATTGCCGTGAATATTCTCACCAAATTGTTGATTGCCCATTTTGCTCTCTACGATATCGATTAGATTGAGGCTTTTGCCAATGGAGTTTAAGTTTTCTCTACTTACAATTTTGGATCTCATTTTAGTTAAGTATCCCTCGTCTCCGCTGGGTACCTCTAAATAGAGATGGGATGCAATAACAGCATTCAACATCGCGTCGCCTAGAAACTCTAATCGCTCGTAATTAATGGGATTTCCTTGAGTATCAACAATATTCATTGAACGGTGTGTGAACGCCAATTTGTAATAGTTGATATCTAAAGGTTTTGCTTTGGTGATCTGAGATATCTTACGACAAAAATTCCCGTCCTTTTGACTTGAACGGGAATTTTTAAATATTTTATTTAATACATTACTCAACATTACGTTGTTGTACTTAAATGTCTAATTTCTTAACGAGTACGCAAGCGTTGTGTCCTCCAAAACCAAATGTATTGCTCATCCCTACTTTCACTTCTCTTTTTTGAGCTTTGTTGAAGGTAAAGTTTAATTTAGCATCGATTTGATCATCATCCGTAAAGTGGTTGATTGTAGGAGGTACAATACCATGTTCGATAGATAAAATTACCGAGATTGCCTCTATCACTCCAGCAGCCCCTAAAAGGTGACCAGTCATAGATTTAGTAGAGTTTAAGTTCATAGCATACGCATGATCACCAAAAACGTTTAAAATTGCTTTTGATTCTGCGATATCCCCTAGAGGAGTAGATGTTCCGTGTAGGTTTACAACGTCTACATCAGAAGGTTCAAGACCTGCATCTCTCAGGCAGTTTTTCATCACATTGGTAGCCCCTAATCCATCAGGATGTGGAGCAGTTAAGTGATGGGCATCTGCTGACATACCTCCACCGCCGATTTCACAGTAGATTCTAGCTCCACGTGCAACAGCGTGTTCGTATTCTTCCAATACTAAAGCCCCAGCACCTTCTCCAAGTACAAAACCATCGCGGTCTTTGTCCATAGGTCTAGACGCTGATTCTGGGTTATCATTTCTTGTAGATAAAGCGTGCATAGCGTTGAATCCTCCCACACCTGCAATCGTTACCGCTGCTTCAGAACCTCCTGTTACCATGATGTCTGCCATACCTAAACGAATGTAGTTGAACGCGTCAATAATCGCATTGGTAGAAGAAGCACAAGCCGATACAGTAGTAAAGTTTGGACCTCTTAAGCCATATTTAATTGAAATGTGACCTCCAGCGATATCTGCAATCATTTTTGGAATGAAGAAAGGATTGAATCGAGGAGTTCCATTTCCATTAACGAAGTCTGTTACCTCATTTTGAAACGTTTCTAATCCACCGATACCTGAACCCCAAATAACTCCAGCTCTATCTTTATCTATTTTCTCTAAGTCTAATTTTGAATCGACAACGGCCTCATCAGCACTAACCATGGCTAATTGAGCGTATCGATCCATTTTACGTGCCTCTTTACGATCAATAAAATCTTCTACATTGAAATTCTTTACTTCGCACGCAAATTGGGTTTTGAAATTGGTAGCATCAAAATGTGTAATCGGAGCTGCTCCACTTACGCCATTAATAAGACCGTTCCAATACTCTTGGATGTTATTCCCTATGGGGGTAAGAGCACCTAAACCTGTTACAACAACTCGCCTTAATTTCATAAAGTAAATATTATGGTTTAATAAGTTAAAAAAACCCAATTTTTCACTTTTGTAAAAGGAAACATTGGGTAGCTTTATATTTGTTTATCAGATCACTATCTTGTGAATCTGTCCTTTTTCTATTCTAAAAATAAGTAGGTATGTCAAAAAATAATAACGCCCACGTGCTGTAAACAACACGTGGGTTATTAGTTATTACTTCTTAGCTTCTTCGATGTAAGAGATAGCTTGACCAACTGTAGCGATGTTCTCTGCTTGATCGTCTGGAATTTGAATATCGAATTCTTTTTCGAACTCCATGATAAGCTCAACAGTGTCTAGTGAATCAGCTCCTAAATCATTAGTGAAGCTTGCTTCTGCTACAACTTCGTTCTCGTCAACTCCTAATTTGTCAACGATAATCGCTTTTACTCTTGATGCAATGTCTGACATAATCTTTAATTTTAAAATTTAATTTCCTAGGGCAAAAATAAAAAACTTTATTTTATATCCTGATTATACATGTTAATTGTCAGTGCGAAATTATAAAAATAATTAATACTTAATACTATTTTTCTGTTTATTGTCAGTAATTATTCTTTTTTTTGTACTTCAATAAAGTGTTTTTTAACCTTAAATTCGGTTTATATCATGAGAAAAATAGCGCTATTCGCTTCTGGTTCAGGGACTAATGTGGAGAATATTATCAATTACTTTGAGAATAATTCAATTGTGAACCAATACCTGGTTTTGGTCAATAACCCTCATGCTAAAGTAATAGAAAAAGCGGAAAAAAGAAACGTTCCGGTTTATATTTTTGACAAAAACCAGCTGAATAACGGCGAGTTAGCGGAAAAATTAGCAACATTTGATCCGGATTTGATCGTTTTGGCGGGCTTCTTGTGGAAGTTTCCTGAGGATTTGGTAAAAAAATACCACAACCAAGTAATCAATATCCATCCAGCGTTATTACCTCAATACGGAGGAAAGGGAATGTATGGACATTTTGTACATGAAGCGGTTTTAGCCAATAAAGAGAAAGAAACGGGAATTACGATTCACTTCGTCAATGAAAATTACGATGAAGGGGCGACTATTTTACAGGCTAAAACGGCTGTGGAACCGAATTATACCGCTGAAGATATTGCTAAAGCTGTACAGGCTTTAGAATACAAACACTTTCCAATTGTCATAGAACAATTGTTATTTAAATAAAAGTAAATGAGTCAAGCGTATCAAGTTATTTTATATACCGACGGATCTGCACAAGGTAATCCTGGGCCGGGAGGTTACGGATTGGTGTTGGAGTGGGCCGGTCGTCAGGTGTTTAAGGAATTTGCACAAGGGTATAGACTAACAACTAATAACCGCATGGAGTTACTGGCTGTCATTGTGGGGTTAGAAAAACTAAAAAACCCACAAACCCGTGTATTGGTTGTTTCCGATTCTAAATATGTAGTGGATGCCGTAAGCAAAGGTTGGGTATTCGGCTGGGAGAAAAAAAACTTCAAGGACAAAAAAAACCCCGATTTGTGGATGCGTTTTTTGCGCATCTACCGACAACATCAAGTGTCGTTTCAATGGGTCAAAGGACACAACAACCATCCGATGAACGAACGCTGTGACTTTTTGGCTGTTCAGGCAGGGAAACAAAAGGATTTGTTGGTGGATGAGTATTATGAGCAAAATCGCGAGTAAAATATATAAAGGGATAGCCCTAAAAAGGTTCGATTTATGATCGAGCCTTTTTATTTTGGTGAGAAAATGATCAATCGATGAAGTTAAAGTAACTAGCATTCTGACTTTTATAAAAAGAGAACGAGGATACGATCGATGGAGGTATTGTTCTATCGTAGTGTGCAATCTCATAAAAAAAGATCGTTTATCTAAAAAAGATCGGTTGAAATTAATAAGAGGCTTGTTTGTAAAGACTTGACTATAAGTTAATTTTCGAATAAAAGAGATTAATTTTTGTTCAAAAAAAAGGAATGCTATATATTTGCACCTTATTTCTTTTCCAAAAATATGAACAAGTTATTGATCGTCGGAACAGTGGCGTTTGACACCATAGAAACACCATTCGGGAAAACGGACAAAGTATTAGGAGGTGCTGCTACATATATAGGACTGTCTGCTTCTCATTTTGAAGTTGAATCAGCTATAGTATCTGTAGTAGGGGATGACTTTCCGAAAGAATATATTGAATTATTAGAAAGTAAAAATATCAATACAACAGGTATTGAAGTTGTCCCAGGCGGTAAAACCTTCTTTTGGAGTGGTAGATACCACAACGACTTGAATGCAAGGGACACTTTGGATACACAATTAAATGTATTAGAGAATTTCAATCCTGTCGTTCCGGCTGATTTTAAAAACGCAGATGTTGTGATGTTAGGGAATTTACATCCTGCCATTCAGCAATCGGTATTGGATCAATTGGAACAAAAACCAAAATTAGTGGTACTTGATACGATGAATTTTTGGATGAATTGTGCATTAGAGGAGCTAAAGTCGGTATTGAAACACGTAGATGTGATTACCATTAACGATGAAGAGGCTCGTCAATTATCTGGGGAATACTCTTTAGTAAAGGCGGCAGAGGTGATTCACGAGATGGGACCTCAATATGTCGTAATTAAAAAGGGAGAACATGGAGCCTTGTTGTTTTCTGGGAAAGATGTTTTCTTTGCACCAGCATTACCGCTAAAGGAAGTGTTTGATCCAACGGGAGCAGGAGATACCTTTGCAGGTGGATTTGCAGGATATTTAACGGAAAGAGGAAATGTATCCTTTCAATGTATGAAAAATGCCATTATTTTTGGATCTAATTTAGCCTCCTTCTGTGTAGAAGAATTCGGAACACAACGCATGGAGCAGTTAGAAGAAGCCGAAATGAAAAAAAGATTAATGCAATTTAAAATGTTAACCCAGTTCGACATTGAACTCACGTAAACATGCAACATACTAAGCCTCGTCGTGGGGCTTTTTTTAATGATAACACACAACACAACTAACTATGAGCGACGCACTACAACACGAATGTGGAATTGCTTTTTTACGATTAAAAAAGCCTCTATCCTATTATAAAGAAAAATATGGGAGTGCATTTTATCCAATTCAAAAAATGTACTTGTTATTAGAAAAACAACATAATAGAGGACAAGATGGAGCTGGTTTAGCGAGTATTAAACTCGATATGGAACCAGGAGAACGCTATATTAGTCGTGTGCGTTCAAACAAATCACAGCCTATTCAGGATATTTTTGCCCAAATCAATGGACGCATTAATGCAGAAATGGAAGAACACCCAGAATATGCGGATAGTGCTGAATTGCAAAAAAAACACATCCCTTACTTAGGAGAAGTGTTCTTAGGTCACGTGCGTTATGGAACGTTTGGAAAAAATAGCATCGAAAGCGTTCATCCTTTTTTACGTCAAAACAATTGGATGCACAGAAACTTAATCGTTGCTGGAAACTTCAACCTAACCAATGTTAGAGAATTATTTGACGACTTAGTGCGCTTGGGGCAACACCCAAAAGAAATGTCAGATACCATTACGGTAATGGAGAAAATCGGCCATTTCTTAGATGATGAAATTGATGATTTATACTATAAAATAAAACAAGAAGGTTTTTCTAAAAGAGCCGCTTCGCCAATAATAGGAGAGCGTTTAGATATTGCTCGTATCTTGCGTAGGGCTTCTAAAAACTGGGACGGTGGTTTTACTATGGCAGGGATGTTAGGTCATGGAGATGCCTTTGTATTTAGAGATCCTGCGGGAATCCGCCCAGCGTTCTACTATGAAAATGATGAAATTGTCGTTGTGGCAAGTGAGCGTCCTGTAATTCAAACGGCATTGAATGTGCCTTTTGACGATATTAAAGAACTAACACCAGGTCAGGCGATTATCGTTAAGAAAGATGCAAGTGTACACTTTGAGCAAATCTTAGATCCACTTCCGTTGAAAGCGTGTTCCTTCGAGCGCGTGTATTTCTCAAGAGGAAATGACGCGGATATCTACCAAGAGCGCAAAGATCTAGGAAAGTTAATCTTTCCTCAAGTGTTAGACGTGATTGACAATGATACGGATAATTCGGTATTCTCTTATATTCCCAATACATCAGAAACCTCTTTCTTTGGAATGATTGAAGGGGCGCAGGATTTCTTGAATCAACGTAAGATTTCAGATATATTAAAGAATAAAGAATCGCTTTCTGAAGCAAAACTACAAGAGATTTTATCGGTAAAATTGCGTACAGAGAAGATTGCGATTAAAGATGCGAAATTGCGTACGTTTATTACAGACGACAGTAGTCGTGACGATCTAGTAGCACACGTTTACGACGTAACGTATGGCGTGATAAAACCAACGGATAACTTGGTGATTATCGACGACAGTATTGTACGTGGAACGACGTTAAAGAAGAGCATCATCCGCATGTTGGATCGCTTGAATCCGAAAAAGATAGTGGTTGTTTCTGCGGCGCCTCAAGTGCGTTACCCAGATTGCTACGGAATTGATATGGCGAAATTAGAAGGATTGATCGCTTTCCAAGCGGCAATCGAGATGCTGAAAGAACGCAATATGTATCACATTGTAGAAGAGGTGTATCAAAAGTCAAAAGCACAGGTAGGCTTGAAAGATGATGAGGTAGTTAACTATGTAAAAGAGATTTACGCTCCTTTTACGGATGAGGAGGTCTCTGCAAAAATCGCTCAAATGGTAACGGAAGAGGGAATCAAATCGGAAATTAAAATCGTCTTCCAATCGATCGACAACTTACACAAAGCCTGTCCGAAAAATCTAGGAGATTGGTACTTCACCGGAGATTATCCTACTAAAGGTGGAAATCGCGTAGTTAACCGCGCCTTCATCAACTACTACGAAGGTAGAGATGAGAAACCGTATTAATAGGAATTAAGAATGATATAGAAGCACCGAGAGATCGGTGCTTTTTTGTTATCCCAACCAAAAAAAGTAAGCCACCGTTGCGATAATAACCGCACAGAAAATATTCAAGATAATCCCTGCTTTCATCATTTCCTTTTGTTGAATATCGCCCGTACCGAATACGATAGCATTGGGAGGAGTGGCAACTGGAAGCATAAACGCACAAGAAGCCCCGAGTCCGATAATCATGGAAAGTCCCAAGGGATGCATGCCTAATTCTTGTGAAATCGAAAAGAAAATGGGAACCAACAGCGCTGCACTAGCGGTATTCGAAGTGAATTCTGTCAAGAAAACAATAAAAAAAGCGACGATTAAGCTAATGATAAAGAAAGAACTACCGTGAATAAGAGAGACCAACACATCGGCCATGACTTTACTTGCGCCAGAGTCTTTGAGCACCATACTCAGGGTTAATCCCCCACCAAAGAGCAATAGCACACCCCAATCGACGTTGTGTTGTAGTTCCTTCCAACGAGAGACTTGACTCACGCAAATGAGAATAAACGCACCTAAAGCAATGAAGGTATCAAAGTTCTTGAAAGAACCATCAAAACCGACCAACGCTGCAAATAGGGGGTTGATTTGACTGCTCAAAATCCAACAAATGGCCGTTAACAAGAAAATACCCAAGGTAATCCAGCGATCGGCATTCATGGGAATAGCCTCCATTTGATGCTCAAACTTGAGGTTTAATTTCGGTTTAAAGACAAAATAAATTACGGCAATCATCAAAGGCAAGAGGATAATTACCATAGGAAAACCCATTTTGAGCCATTCCGCAAAAGACAGGTTGAGCTGAGAAGCGACAATAGCATTGGGAGGACTTCCAACAATGGTTCCCATTCCACCAATACTCGCGCTATAAGCGATACCCAATAAAACAAAAACGTAAGTATTGCGGTGTTGAGTTTTATCTAATTGGCTTAATATTCCTGTTACGAGGGGAAGCATCATGGCTACAGTTGCCGTATTACTGATCCACATAGATAGTACAGCCGTGGCGAGAAATAAGTAGAAGATAGCGTGTGATAATCGCCCTTTTGCCAAGTACATAATCTTACTGGCAATGATTAAGTCTAGTTTTTGTACGTGTAACGCCCCAGCCAATACAAAACCACCTAAGAAAAGAAAAATATTCGGATCGGCAAATGATACAAGAGCGGGCTGAACGTCCGTTAGTCCTAGTCCGATAGCCAACACAGGAACAAAAACCGCAGTGGTTGTTACGTGTAGTGCTTCTGTTAACCATAACACAGCGACAAAAGCCAATAGGGCAAGTCCTTTGTTTACTTGTGGTTCATAGGGTAAAAAGCGAATCAAAGCAAATAGCATTAATACGTTTAAACCAATGATGATATAGTTTCGTTTAGACTTGTGTCTGAGACTTTCCGGTTCGTAATCGAGTTGCATCTAATAATGGGTGTTAAGAATAGACAGGTAAAGTACAAAAAAATAAAGTAGATAGAATGTAAAAAGACGTAGAAGATTAGAAGGAAATCTATTGATTTTGTGAAGTTTTCAACTAAAAAAAGGGAAGTATCGAAGATACTTCCCTTTTTGATAGCTAAAGAGCTCACTCTTTATGTCTTATTTTACTGCTGCATATCTCTTAGCAACTTCAGCCCAGTTGATTACGCTGAAGAAAGCAGAAATATAGTCAGGGCGTCTGTTTTGGTAGTTTAAGTAGTACGCATGTTCCCAAACGTCCATTCCTAAGATTGGAGTTCCACCACAAGCAACACCTGGCATAAGCGGGTTGTCTTGGTTTGGTGTACCACATACTTCTAATTTGCCATTTTTAACGCATAACCATGCCCAACCTGAACCAAATTGAGTAGCACCTGCTTTTGCAAAAGCTTCTTTGAAGTTTGCAAATGAACCAAAATCTTTAGCGATAGCATCTGCTAATTCTCCTGTAGGTTCTCCACCGCCATTCGGGCTCATTACTGTCCAGAATAAATTGTGGTTATAGAAACCTCCACCGTTGTTGCGAACTGCACCATTAGCCATATCAAGGTTTGCTAAAATCTCCTCGATTGTTTTTCCTTCTAATTCAGTACCAGCGATAGCTGCATTTAAATTAGTCGTATAAGCATTGTGGTGTTTCGTATGGTGGATTTCCATTGTACGTGCGTCAATATGTGGTTCTAATGCGTCATACGCATAAGGTAATTGTGGTAATTCGAAAGCCATAATTCGTATTATTTAAAGATTAGTGTTATTTTTATTCAAATTTAGGGATTTTCTATGGAATATAAAAAATCTTAAGGGTTAATAAACGTTAAGGGATAATTCGATGATTAAAGCGGAAAGAGCTTCATTTTCAGTATATAACGCATCTGCGGGTTCAGGAAAAACACATACTTTAGTAAAAGAATATTTGAAAATCGTACTTGTTGATCGATCAGATGATGCGTATCGAAAAATCTTGGCGATTACTTTTACCAATAAAGCAGTGGCGGAGATGAAAAATCGAATTTTGTCTTGTCTATATGCTTTTGCGCAAAAAGAGACTGAAAAGAAATTTCAACCTATGTTAGAGCAAATTGTGCAAGAAACGGGGTTGAAAGAGCATGTAGTGAAGGAGAAATCAGCGCGTATTATGAAGCATATTATTCACAATTATGCCTCCTTTGATATTTCCACGATTGATAAGTTTACGCATAAAGTGATCCGCTCTTTTGCCTTTGATTTAAATTTACCCATGAGTTTTGAGGTGTCTCTAGATTCGGATGAGTTACTACAAGAAGCGGTGGACTCAGTTATTGCCAAAGCAGGCACAGATGAAGAGCTTACTAAAGTGTTAATTGATTTCTCCATTGACAAAGCTGATAACGATAAGAGTTGGGATATCACGCGCGAATTGAAAGAAATGGGAGCCTTGTTGCTCAATGAAAACAATCGCGATGAAATTGCGCTTTTCGATCAGAAATCACTGCATGACTTTGTGTCTACCCGTGATTATTTGCGTAAAAAAATAGAGGAAATAACGAAGGATACCCAGCAAAAGGGAAAAGCGATTTGGGACTTGCTGATTGACAAAGGAGTGGACATGAAATCCTTTTCCCGTGGAACATTTCCCAATCATCTCTTGGCGATTATTAATGATACAGATAAGAGTACCCAGCGCAAATACGTAGAATTTGACGAAGTGACCCTGCTTAAGGCAGCGAAAGATCGCGATACCATTGAGGCGCTGTTACCTGAAGTGTTGCGACAATTAGCCGATATCTACCAGTTATTTGCCAAGCGTTTGTTTTATCAAGCGTTTTTGAAAAATATTACACCACTATCACTCTTGAATATTTTAGGTATTGAGATGCAACATATTCAAGAGGAAAAAAATATGCTGTCTATTAGCCAGTTTAACGCGATTATCCACAATGAGATTCAACACCAACCGGCTCCTTTTATCTATGAGCGATTAGGAGAGCGATACCGTCACTTCTTTATTGACGAGTTTCAAGATACTTCTGTGATGCAGTGGGATAACTTGGTTCCTTTGATTGACAACGCATTAGCGGGAGAAGATTTTGGGGTGAAAGGAACTTTGATGTTGGTAGGAGACCCTAAACAGTCTATCTATCGTTGGCGCGGAGGAAAAGCAGAACAGTTTATTGCGCTGAGTAAAACAGATAATCCCTTTTCAAATCCAGATAAGGAAGTTGTAGTCTTAGGGAAAAACTATAGGAGCTATGCGGAGGTGATTCACTTCAATAATAGCTTTTTTAAGGGAATTTCAAGTTTTTTTACACAGGAGGATTACAAGCATATTTACGAAAACCAAAGCCACCAGGAAGTAAATAGCAAAGAGGGAGGGTATGTAAATTTGCAGTTTTTGGATGAACGCTTGCTAGATAAAGAAAATGAAGTTGATAAAGAGCGCTTGTATCTCGAAGCGACGTTAAAAGTAATTGAAACCGGACTCGCACAGGGGTTTTCCTATAGTGATATAGTGGTTCTAACACGTAAACGCGCTCATGGAATTGCATTAGCGAATTATTTGACGGAGCAAGAAATCCCCATTTTATCTTCGGATTCTCTTTTAATTAGCCATGCGACAGAGGTGCGACTGATTATGGATGTGTTGCGTTACATTCGAAATAAGGAAGATAAAGAATCAAAAACGCTACTGTTGTATTATATCGCTAATAAACGAAAACAAGAGGCTGTACACGATTTCATTGAAGAAGGGTTGAGTTATACGTCAGATGCAACATTAGAACAGTGGTTAGCAACAAAAGAGATTTGCATTTCGTTTGATCAATGTAGAAAAAAATCGCTGTATGAAGCCGTTGAAATTATCGTTCGCGCTTTCTTTCCTACACAGGCGACAAGTTCGTACGTCTTGTATTTTATGGATATCGTTTTAGAACGCACGATAAAAAATCAGTATGGGATAGGCGATTTTATTTTGTATTGGGAAGAGAACAACCACAAATTTAGTATTCCGACACCAGAAGGTAAAAATGCCGTTCAGCTGATGACCATTCACAAATCGAAGGGATTAGAGTTTCCTGTTGTGATTTTTCCTTTTGCAGAGGAAGATTATGATCGCTCAAATCGCGATAAATTGTGGGTAGCGTTTGATGAGCAAGATGTGGGAATTGATTTGCCTAAAGCTTTGGTAGATGCAAAGAAAGAGGTAAAGGAATACGGTGCTTATGCTGAAAAGTTATATGCAGAGAAAGAGCAAGAAGAACTGCTGGATAATATCAATGTGCTTTATGTCGCTTTAACTAGAGCAGAAGAGCAATTGCATATTATTACAACTAGAGATCTAAAAATAGATGGGGAATACAAAAATAATATGTCGCGCTTTTTTATTCATTATTTGCGTCAACAAGGGATGTACCAGGAGGATCAACTAGTGTATGAGTTTGGTAGTCCTCAGCGTTTATCAACTCCTAGTGAATCTGCTTTCGATCAGAATAAGTTGATCCAAAGTGTGGATCGACTTTTTGATTTTAACGCGATAAAAATAGCAGAACGAGAGGCCTTGATGTGGGATACACAAGTAGGAGAGGCTATTGCCTATGGAAATATTACACATAAGATTATGTCGTTTATTCAGACCTCTAACGATGTGGAGGCTGCGATAGAACGGGCATTAGAAGAAGGACTAATTGTAGAGAGTGAGAAGGATAACTTTAAAGGAGCTATACAGCAGATTATTTCTCACCCTGACCTACGCGACTTCTTTACAGAAGGAGTCGTATACAATGAACGCATGATTATTGGTCAAACACAGCACAATTTAATCCCCGACCGCGTGGTTATCAAAGGTCAAAAAGCGTATTTATTAGATTATAAAACGGGGAAACCAGAAGAGAAATACGTCAAGCAATTGACAAAATACGAGGATTCACTTGTCGCCATGGGATATGAAGTGGTTAAAAAAGTTATTTTATACATGGGAGTGGATGATTTAAATATAATACATTTGTAAAAGAGTATAGTTAACGCTTAAAAAGAGTAAGTATGTACGGAAAAATTAAAGACCATTTACAACAAGAGTTGAAGTCGATTGAAGACAATGGTTTATTTAAAAAGGAGAGAATTATTACTTCGCCACAAGGAGCAGAGATTACAGTTTCTACAGGAGAAAAAGTATTGAATTTTTGTGCGAATAACTATTTAGGATTATCCTCACATCCAGAAGTGATACAAGCGGCAAAAGACGCTTTGGACACCCATGGTTTTGGAATGTCATCGGTGCGTTTCATTTGTGGAACGCAGGATATTCACAAACAATTAGAAGCGACAATCGCAGATTTCTATGGAACAGAAGACACTATCTTATACGCAGCAGCTTTTGATGCGAATGGAGGAGTTTTCGAACCTTTATTAGGTGCTGAGGATGCCATTATTTCGGACAGTTTAAATCACGCGTCTATTATTGATGGTGTTCGCTTGTGTAAAGCCGCTCGTTACCGTTATGAAAATAATGATATGGCTTACTTAGAGCAACAGTTGATTAAAGCGAATGAAGCAGGGCACCGCTTCAAGATTATCGTTACAGATGGGGTGTTTTCAATGGACGGATTAGTTGCGCCACTAGATAAGATTTGTGATTTAGCGGATAAATACGACGCCTTGGTTATGGTAGATGAGTGCCATGCAGCTGGATTTATCGGAGCAACAGGAAAAGGAACGATGGAAGCGAAAAACGCAATGGGACGTGTAGATATCATTACAGGTACATTAGGAAAAGCTTTAGGAGGCGCTATGGGAGGTTATACAACAGGTAAAAAAGAGATTATCGAGTTGTTGAGACAGCGTTCACGTCCTTACTTATTCTCTAATTCATTGGCTCCAATGATTGTTGGTGCTTCGTTGAAAGTGTTTGAATTATTGAAAAAAGACACAAAATTGCGCGATCAATTAGAGTGGAATACCAATTATTTCAAGAAAGGAATGCAAAAAGCAGGGTTTGATCTTGTTGATGGAGATTCGGCAATTGTACCTGTTATGTTGTACGATGCAAAGTTGTCTCAAGAGATGGCAGATCGCTTATTAACCAAAGGAGTTTATGTGATTGGATTCTTCTATCCTGTTGTGCCTCAGGGTAAAGCGAGAATTCGCGTGCAGTTGTCGGCAGCGCACACACAAGCTCATTTAGATCATGCGATCCAGGCATTTATTGAAGTAGGTAAGGAATTAAAAGTAATTTAACAATTAACTTTTTTTAGTAAATCACAATAATTGTTAAGAATAAAATTTGTTAACTACACATATAATTGTATTTTTGTTTTAACATTACAATAAATAGAAAAATAAAGTTATGAAACATCTCAACAAATTAATTGCAGCGGCAATACTATGTGCGGGTCTTTCGACTCAAGCGCAAGATGCTGACCATCCGTGGGCTGTAACTATTGGTGCGAATGCTGTAAACACTAAAGTTAGTTCAGCTAAAGGGTTTTCACACAGAATGGGGGGTTATTTCCAAACGTCAGATTGGAATATTTTACCTTCAATTTCTTACTTAAATGTATCAAGATACTTAGGTGATGGATTTTCATTAGGTGTTGTAGGATCAGTGAATAAAATTGATAAATTCATTTCAAGTGAGTCTGATGGATACTTCAAGTACAACCCTGGAGATTTATCTTACTACGGAATTGATGCAGAAGTTAAGTATAGCTTCAAAGAAATCTTAAACTCAAAAGTTGTTGATCCATTCGTATTAGTGGGTGGGGGATATACTTTCATGGGTGATGCAAGTACAGGAACAGTTAATGGAGGTTTAGGATTAAACTTCTGGTTTACTCAAAACATCGCATTGACATTCCAATCTACGTACAAACATTCATTCGACGATACAAGAACTCCAGATGTTGACGTTGCTTCGCATATGCAACACTTCGTGGGTGTACGTTTCCAATTTGGTGGAAAAGACACAGATGGAGATGGAATCTTAGACAAATATGACGAGTGTCCAGATGTACCTGGTTTACCAGAATTCAACGGATGTCCTGATACAGACGGAGATGGTATTCCTGATCATTTAGATGAGTGTCCAGATGTACCTGGTTTACCAGAATTCAACGGATGTCCTGATACAGACGGAGATGGTATTCCTGATCATTT
>NZ_JBMVQP010000028.1:0-51256 GCF_050522425.1 Myroides sp. C6-3
GCTTCTTCTAAACTCAAACTTACTGGTTTTGCCTGTAACACATCTGCGCGTACTGCTAACTTTTTATGCTCCATGACCGTTTATTTTCTTTTGTTTTTTGAATGAACGCGAACCACTTCCTGCCAGTCTTCCGACACTGCTTCTTTCATCTCTTTGTCAATAGCCTGTGCTTTAGCACTGTTCTTTCCATATTCTTTGAGCAATAGACTCGCTACATAGGGAATGGTCGACCCTTTAATTTCTTCTCGAGGCAAGAGTTTACTGTATTCCATTGCCTGTTCTAAGTGAAGGATGTAATTCCCTGAGGAGAAAAAACGCTTCTTGAGATACGCCATTTGATGGTGTACTTCGATTAACATAGCATATAGCTTTTGTTCCTCAGCCAAAAGAATCACGCTTTCAAACACTTCTTTGGCTTTGTTTTTCTCTCCATTGCGATATAAAAACGCCCCGTAAAACAAGCCCAACTGCCCTTGTTTAAAAGGATTGAGTTTCAATAGTTGAGCCTCTTTATAACAAGCGTGAGCCAGGTGTTTATCTCTTCGCCCCACGTGAACTTCCGCTAGTAGGATTAGAACCGTCAGTTCCAACTCTTCCTGCTCAAGTCTCTTGGCTAGGCTACGCGCTTTGTCCAAACAACTCAATGCGGGTTTAAGCTCTTTTCTATCCAAGTAAAAATTAGCCTTCACTATCAACTGATTGTACTCTTTCGTCCAACCGCTCTTCTTGCTGCCATCCCCACGCGAAGCTCCTGCTTCCATCAACTTCGGAAGATCAACAGACAAGTCATAACGATGGAAATAGCGATTATCCTCAACCATATGATGGCGGTTGTGATCGGTGACGATCAATTTGAAATTCGCGCTGTCTTTGGCTAATTCACACCATTCTTTGATCCAAAGTTGCAGCGCCTTATTGTCTTTGATTTCTGTCGTTGCCAATTGGATAAAGACAAAGTTATCGGTGTGCTTTGACAGTATATCACAGAGTAACTCCAGGGCATAAAAAGCTTTATAAGCATCCGTTTGATGGGATGTACGGCCTTTGGATTTGCTATACGATATGTAATCCCAAGCTGCTGTAGTGGGGTGCTGCTCTTTCCAAGCCGCATAAAAAAGAGCCCATTCCTCAATCAAACTACTTCCATAGGATTGGGCATCTTCAAAAGGTTGTTGTTGAAATAAATAAAAATCACTCGTTGTTGCTTCTTCGGATAACTGAAATTGAAAGAACCGCTCAAAAAACTTAAGTTCTTCCTTTGTTCCTTGAGGAATGATCAGTGCTTGGGAATTATGGCCTTTAACCTCTTGATAAAACTGCCGCTGCATCTTGACCAACTCCACTTGAAATGCATTCATTTAATTCTATTTAATTTAGCTTTATTTTCCCTCCTAAAATTACCGTCTCAGCTGTTCCTTGAATCCCAACTTTCACACTGCCCATACTGAAAGAAGATTGAGCTACCATACCGATTTCAGTAGAGTTAAGTTCAAACTTCGTTGCCGTTGCTGTAAATCCAGTGGTAGGTGCTGCACCTTCTTGTCCAATACCCAGTACAATTTGCGTACTTCCTAGTACTTCTATATTTTCTCCTGTAGTAGATATATCGATGCCATTGACGGCTATTTTCCCCTCTTTATCCATGTAAAAAGTACTCTTTCCACAAGTCATGCTAATAGTTTCTTTACTCTCAACTGCAATATGTCCATCTCCACTTAGAAACACATAGTTTTGATCTTTGTCCACCACGGTAATTCCACCTCCATCGTTGAGTTCTAAGGTATGCCCACTTTTGC
Source organism: Myroides sp. C6-3 (assembly GCF_050522425.1). NCBI lineage: Bacteria > Pseudomonadati > Bacteroidota > Flavobacteriia > Flavobacteriales > Flavobacteriaceae > Myroides > Myroides sp. C6-3. Next base: position 1,797 of record NZ_JBMVQP010000028.1, read on the forward strand.
TGCTCAAACTCTTGATGTTGTTTCCTACACCTCCACCGGCGCCAATACCCCCGTGAAAGAGTCCCCCCATCACATAAGGGCGATCGGGATGTTCGCCAATAAAGCCCACCATCACCTGATCCCCCACTTCGGGAATCGCCATAAAACCGCGGTTGCTTCCCACCTTATCGCTACTTCCTGCATCGGGGGTCATCACGCGAATGAATTCCGTATTCTGATCCGTATTCTGCCAATCAAAGCGAACCTGTACGCGTCCTTTATTTTGGGGATCCGTATTGTTGACTACCTCGGCTACTTGTTGTTCAACGGTTGGATTGTGGTACGCCACGCGAGGAATGAAACCCGTTTCCGCATCCACAGCCTCAAAACGCCCTTGGTAATTCCCCAACGTATCCACGGTATGTTCGATACTCGTAATCATCATACGAGTAAAAAAGCTGCTCTGTTTATTCTCAAAGTTGACCATACTCAGCTCTACAATACAACCCGGGTACAAAAAGGGAACTGTCGTTACCCCTGAAGTGGTAAATACGCTCATCCCCACACTGCCAATGACCCCGCGTTGGGCTTGGGTAACATCCTGATTGGTCGAAGCCTTGATCGAGGCTTGTTGTAAAGAAGGGGTAGTAAACAGTTGTTCGGACTTTTTATAAGCGGCCTTGGCTAGTGTACCCTTAGGTTGGAGCTTGGTATCCCCCGCGGCACTGAGCTTCTCATTGTCCAAGCTGTTGTAGCCATATAAGAGGCGATTGACGTGCTGAGCAACCATGCGCACCTGAATTTTTTCTACATCGCGACCGTAAACCAACTGAATCGGCTTCTCTCCATGGGGAAGATCCCCAAAGTGCAAGGTGTCCCCATCGTAAAAAAACTGCTCCCCATAAGCCTCTGCCATACGCGCTAAGAAGTTGTAATGCGTCTCGTTATACTGACTCGTATAAGAGAGATTATAATTTTTAGCCATTTTGATCTTGTAGTTGTACTTACCCCCTTGGGTATAGCCTTCTTCCAACAACTGATTGACTACCGTAGCCAACGGTACAGGACCACTTCCGCCAAAACTCTGAATATGCGGAGCCGCATCCAAGAGAACCGTTGGACTGCTGCCTTTTAATACGATATAACCGCGACTACCATGGGCTTGTTCGAAGCTCACCTCCGTGATCACTCCTACAAAGTCGCGTTCGGGTTTTTCGGTAATATTTTTAAAGTTAATCATCACCAAAATGCGCTTGCCCAAGAGCTCTTGGGCTTGTTCCATATGATGGGTTTCTTTGCCTCCTAGGGCATCGTGACTCAAGGTTAAAACAAATTGGTGATGCCCCTTGATGCTTTGTTTCAGCTCAAAGTGACTAAAATTCTTTATTTCTTTTCCCTCAGCTACAATGGTCAACTTCACCAAGTGATTCACACCAAAAATGGTGTGATTGGCTATGGCCTCGGCATTGCTCACCACAGATTGACCGGTATACAAGGCGCTAGGTTGACTCAAGTTTGCAACAGCAGAAGACGGGGTGTTTGACTTAGCGCTGAAGGCAGTTGCCGCTTGATAAGCCGTTGTGCCATAACTTGCCGCTTGTTGTGCTTTGGCTAGATTTGCCGCTTTTTTTTCTTCTATTCCTTTAACCAACTGCTCCAAATGGCTTAGCCCTTCGGTATGGGCGACCTCCTTGATTCCCGATGCCGCTTGATCCACTAGCGCTTCTTGGAGTTGATCAGATTGAACTCCTTTATTTATTCCGCTACTCACCCCAGTTGGAGTGCCTGCGGCTCCAGTAAATTTCTCTTTCATTGCACTTTTTTAAAAATTAAATAAGGTTTGGCTCCATTCAATCGGATTCCTCTAAAATGTAAAACCCAGAAAAAGTAAATGACACATACAAAACACAAGAGAAAGGAAGTGCACCTTATCTATCGCCTTTGTCCGAATGCCATACTTAATCTGGGTGATACCCGTAGAGGATATGCTCTAGCTCACGTCAATTAAGCACTTGGCCAAGTACCTTGGTAAGCTGAGTTTCCGTAGTCAATTTGCTCTGCACTCACCACAAAAGTGATGTACATACTGTTTGAATTAATCGCATCAAAATCTACATCGTGCTGAATCACGTAACCATTAGACCATTTCAACGTAATTAACGTTCCTTCCTCGTGGGATTTGTTAAACGTTACCTCTCCTGTTGTTGGCTTATACTTCCCGTTTAACAAGCTCTCTAGAATATCCGATTTATCTGTCGCTTCTACTGTAATTGTAATCAATGCATTTGAAGGATCAGAAGCCACACGCCCTGATACATCTACCGTACGAGATACACCGTATTTTAGGTTTAATACTTTTTGAGCGTCGCCGCCGTTGAATTTTAAAACAGCTCTTGAATTGTTCTGTGCCATAACTTTATTTTATTTAATTAATAATGATTCAAACCTATCCCCTATTTATTCAATAATCAAACATTTTTACCACTTTATGGAAAAATAGAGGGATTTCCTTGTAAAAAAAATGTTAAATTATACTATTTTAGTATATATCATAAAAACACCTAACCATAAAAAGTCCTTATCCTACTTATTTTCTACTATTTTTTAAGATCATTTACATCTTTACATCTATAGTGTTCACTTTTTTGACATGATCCACAACTATCCACGCATCATCAGCTATTACTTTAATCGTATACGTAATGCGAATACTTCCGTTACAGGGTTCTTCTTTCTTGTCTATCAACTCTACCCCTCTACTTTCCTCTGCTCTAAACTCGTAGGTATCTATCTTGACCTTTTTTTGGCTCACTACCTTTTCTCGTCTCAGATACATTAAATGTAGAACTTGATTAGGTTCCACTAAGATGGGGTATTTAAAGACATGGAGATCGCTAGAATAGTTTACCCTATAATAGGGTTGCGTACTCCCATTGTATTTCAAGTGTTGTCCACCTCCATCTCCTTGGTTTACAAAAAAAGGCAAGTAGTAATCTCGCCAAAGGTAGACTTGGTATAGATAGCCGAGTTCCGTCTTTTGTTTGGGGTCTGTATATTCTATGATCACAAATTCCCTTCCTGTTGTAGCTCCTTCCCAAGGGGTATCAACAAACTTTTCTTTATTTACAGTACTACTTACTTTTTTCTCACTAAAGATAACAGGCGTACTATCCTTGACTACATAAGGTTGTGTGAAAGCTAATTTGCGTAAAACTTCGTCAGCAGTATACTTAGATTTTACAAGAGAAGGACTCAATTGAGAACAAGCGGATAGAGCAATCAATACAAATCCTAACAAAAGAAGTTTTGGGTTCATCGTTTTTATTTTAATAAAAAATTATAATCGACAATTTACAGGAAACAATAATGTTGGAAAAAAATATTACTAAACAATATCAAATAAAACCGTATAATATTCAACAACAAACAACAATAACACAATTAATAACACGATTCACAGTCTAAAACAGAGATTATCACACTACAAGTTTTCACAACTAGTTGCAAATACAAAACGTTGAAATAGGACAAAAAAAAGCAGTAGCAAACCGTGGTTTGCTACTGCTTTATCGTATCATTTTAAGCGATTACTCTTTTTGGAAAAATCTTATCGTTACAAAAAAGTCTTTACAATGGATTAAGATCATAGCCATCCTGTGTTTTTTCAATAATAATCCAGGCATCGTCTGCAACTACTTTGATCTTGTACGTAATCAAAATAGTATCTCTCCAAGGTTCTTCCGTTCTAGAAACCAATTCTACCCCTCTACTTTCGTTTTCTCGAAAGATATAAGAAGTAACGGTCACCCAATCACTATAATCTACCCACTCACTTTCTAAATACTGAAGTGTTACTATTTGGTTTGGTTCTACTAGAGATGGATTTTTAAAAATTTGTATATCGGTAGAATAGTGTACTCTATAATACGGCTGAGATGTTTCATTGTATTTCAGATTCAATCCCATTCCATCCCCTCGATTAACAAAGAACGGTAGGGTATGATCCTTCCAAAAATATACTTGATACAAATAGCCCCATTCCGTTTGCTGTTCAGGGTCTGCATATTCAACTACAATGAATTCCTTTCCTTCCGTAGCACTATACCAAGGTGAATCAATATGCTCATATCCAGTCAAATCTTTTGTAGTTGATTTTTCCACAAAGGTAACAGGTGTTCGATCAGTAACCGTATACGGTTGAGTAAATTCTAATTTTCGTATAACTTCATCCGCTAAATATTTAGCTTTCACATATATGCTATTCGGCTGAGAAAAAGAGGTAAAATGCATCAATGCAAGTAGAACTAATAGATATATTTTTTTCATAGTTATTTGTTTTGAGGATAATAAATGATAAAATTCGAAGGGTCATCGATCGCATGACCGCCTTTTATGTAAAAATTTCCATCTTCTCCTTTCGTTCCCACATAATCCAATACGATCATAGGTGTATTGTGTCTGTTTGCAAAAGCAATATCAGCAGGAGAACACCCCACTTTTCTAGATAAAAGACTAGATAAATAAGTCATTGGTGTATGTGTATGGAAAGCCGCGATTGAGACTGCAGTTAAAGGAATTACGTTATTTTCATCAGAATTAGAGGACACGCTTCCACTTCCTAAACTAACAGAGCCATTCGTACCTGCTCCACCTTGAATGTATTCACCATATTTGACATTTCCGACATAGAGCTTATCCGTTACTTCATCATAAAAAAATATAGGCTCCTGCTTCTCTTCTTCCATTCTCTTCAGAGGCTGACTGTGTCGCTTCTATAAATATTTCTTCTAAGGTAGCCACTATTAAGGAATCATTTAAAATTTTTTGCACATTTAAATATTGAGGTGAATTTTGATCCACTTGATCCCCATTACTTAAATCAGAACCATTAGAAGAACCTCCTTCATTTGCATTGGAAAGTGTACTCATTGAAGGTAACATTTCTAACCATAAATCACCAATCCCCGTTCCTCCTCCCGCTCCTGGAACGCCAATTAAAATTTCAGGTAACGTTATAGGCGGACCGCCATCATAACAATTACCAAGTTCATCTTCTAAATAACAGAAGGCTGTTGATTGCTTGTAAACACCAGGTTCTCCTTTTTTTTCCTCTACAGAAATCTCATCCTTCGAACAGGACAGAAACAGTAGAATAGGAATAAAATAACAAAAGTTTTTCATTTACATTTGGATTAAATAAATTTAATGACTCAAACAAAATGCCAAAAACTCATATAAAGCAAAAAATAAATAAACATATGCAAACAAAAACGTATATAAAATAAATATTAATCAAAAATAAAAACAACTAACAAGGAAAAGAACGAGTTATTTCGTTTTCTTTTTCTTCTATATTCAAAACTCAAACGTTGAAATAGGACAAAAAAAAAGCAGTAGCAAACCGTGGTTTGCTACTGCTTTATCGTATCATTTTAAGCGATTACTCTTTTCGAAAGGAGCGTTTCGTTAATCTACATTATCATGTAAGAAAGAATTATTTGATCTCAGTTTGGGATCGTTGTTTCCATCTACTCCGAATGAGATTCTAGACTTATTGCTTTCGTCGTTTACTTCGTCTAAATCAACACCTAAACGCTTGTAAGCCGGTTCTTTTTCAAGATCCGAATAATGCGCAGTTGAATTATTGAACTTGTAATTAAAATCTTTCATTTTTCTTCTTCGCTCTGCGGCTCTACTTCTCAAGGTAAATTCTTCGATGCTCATCTCTGTTGGATTCATTTCATCATAATCCTCTGTTGATGCCTCTACCTCAACCTTGTTTACAAATGGAGCTTCTTCTGAACGCACTGAAAATTTAAATTCTTCCGCGATTTCTTCTTTGTGAGAAGTAACAGGTTTAGCTAAAGATAATTCTTCCTCTTTATCCATGTAATCTTCTAAAGAAAAGCGAATAATTTCTTCTTTCTTTGCAGAAGATTGTGTCATCGTTTCCTTAGCATGACTCACTACTTCGGCTGATTCCACTTCAATTGCTGCCCATTCTTCGTTAAAATGGTGTACAATTGGAGCTGTATTTTCTTGTTTTTTTGGTGTAACAATTACAAACTCTGGATCGACTACTTGAATATCGCGAATGTCTTTCTGTTTTAAAGCAGTAGGATCATTTTGTGCTTGTTCATTTGTTCTTTCCTCTGTTTTTGGTGTAACGATTTCGAAGAATACGTCCAAATTTGAAGCTTCTACTGATTTGCGTTCAAATACAACTTCTTCTACTTCCCCAGTTGGTTGTACAGGAGTTGCTAAATCACCAAAATCATCATCTTGATCACCTTCATCATACTCATCTTCTAATGTAAATACTTTACGTGTTTCCACTTCGAAATTCACTTCTTCTTTTTCAATAGCCAATTCACTTGTTTCTGGAGTTGAAACGCGTAATGGTTGGTCTGGAGTAGTGAAACCATAGGAAGATACGCTAGACGCTTGCGTTAAATCGCGCACAACCTTTTGTTCCTCTTCTAGGGTATGAATAATAACTTTCGGTTCTGCTGAATTTACAATACTCTTTTGTTGCTCGTAATTAAATCCCGTAGCAATGATGGTAACAGAGATCGCTTCTCCTAAAGACTCATCTTCACCTACCCCCATAATGATGTTTGCATTATGGCCCGCTTCAGTTTGGATGTGGTCGTTAATTTCACCGATTTCGTCAATTGTAATTTCATTTGTACCCGAAACGATGAGCAACAATACGTTCTTAGCACCGGAAATTTTATTATCGTTAAGCAAGGGAGAATCTAACGCATCAATAATAGCATCTTTTGCTCGATTATCACCTGAAGCTGTACCAGATCCCATAATAGCTGTACCGCTATCAGACAAGACTGTTTTAGCATCTTTCAAGTCAATATTCTGTGTATAATGGTGCGTAATAACTTCAGCGATACCACGGGCAGCAGTTGACAATACTTCATCTGCTTTGGAGAAGCCAGCCTTAAAGCCTAAGTTTCCATATACTTCACGTAATTTATTATTGTTGATAACAATGAGAGAATCCACTTGCTTTCTCAGACGATCAACTCCTTTTAACGCTTGTTCTTGACGTACTTTTCCTTCAAATTGGAAAGGAATGGTAACAATTCCAACCGTTAATATATCTCTTTCTTTTGATAGTTGTGCGATAACAGGAGCAGCACCCGTTCCTGTTCCTCCACCCATACCAGCGGTGATAAACACCATTTTGGTATTGGTATCCAACATTTTTTCAATTTCTTCAATACTCTCTAAAGCAGATTGTTGTCCAACCTCTGGGTTTGCACCTGCACCAAGTCCTTCGGTTAGGTTAACCCCTAACTGAATTTTATTGGGTACTGAACTATTTTCTAAGGCTTGTGAATCCGTATTACAAACGATGAAATCAACACCTTTAATTCCCTGCTTAAACATGTGGTTGATCGCGTTACTTCCTCCGCCACCAACACCTATTACCTTGATAACGTTTGATTGGTTTTTAGGCATATCAAACTTTATTCCTCCGAAATCTGTATTCTCCATATACGTATCGTTTTATTATTCTTGCTTTTCAATAAATTCTTTAATTTTTCTAAAAAAGTTCCCGATGAAACTACTCTCGAAGCGATCTGCCGTACTAGGTTGCACTTCTTTAGGTTCTTCATGAGATGGTGAACGTTGTACTTCAACTCGAGGTTGACTTACTGGTTCAACTGGCTCTTTTTGCGTATTTACTTCTGTTTCTCCTCCAGGAGATCCGTAAACAACTCTTCTTTCTTCTGGTTTAAATTCAACTTTAGCTTCCGCTTTTGTTTCCGTTGCTTTGAGCTCTTCTACAGAAACCGCTCCTTTTTTGCGGTGTTTTTCGCTCTCCATTACCAAACCAACTCCCGTTGCATATAATGGACTAGAAACTTCTAAGCTTGAATCTCCAGCTAAATGCTCATTCGGATACCCTATACGCGTATCTATACCTGTGATATATTCGACTAATTGCTTAATGTGTTTGAGTTCAGATCCTCCTCCTGTTAAAACAATTCCTGCGATCAACTTCTTCTGTGGATTTTCATATCCATAACTTTTTATCTCAGAAAAAACCAATTGCACAATCTCTTCAACACGTGCATTTATTATTTTAGAAAGATTTTTTAAAGAAATTTCTTTCGGTTCTTTTCCTCTTAACCCAGGGATTGAAACAATTTCATTGTCTTTATTTTCTCCTGGCCAAGCAGAACCAAATTTTACTTTTAGAATCTCTGCTTGACGTTCAATAATTGAACATCCTTCTTTGATATCTTCTGTAATGACATTTCCTCCAAAAGGAACTACAGCCGTATGGCGAATAATTCCATCTTTGAAAATGGCTAAATCGGTTGTTCCACCTCCTATATCAATTAAAGCCACTCCGGCTTCTTTTTCTTCTTGACTCAATACTGCTTCTGCAGAAGCAAGAGGTTCTAAGGTTATTCCCGCTAGTTCTAATCCTGCATCTTTGATACAACGTCCTGCGTTCTTAATCAAAGCAGCCTGACCCACTACAACGTGAAACGTAGCCTCTAAACGACTGCCGTACATTCCTACCGGTTCTTTAATCCCAGGCTCTCCGTCAATTTTAAACTCTTGTGGTAAAACATGAATAATTTCCTCTCCAGGTAACATACTTAATTTCTGTACCTGATTGATTAATTGCTCAATATCTTTATCGCCAATAACCTCATCCGGATTAGGACGACTAATATAATCACTGTGCTGTATGCTTCGAATGTGTTGTCCCGCAATACCGACAACTACATTTTTAATCTTGTAACCTGCTTGAGTTTCTGCATCAGCAACCGCATGTTGAATCGATTGAATGGTTTGCGTAATATTATTTACCACCCCTCTTTTCACACCTAAGCTTTTTGCCTTCCCCAAACCTAAGATCTCCAGCTTACCGTATTCATTCTTTTTACCTATCATTGCAACAATCTTTGTTGTCCCAATGTCTAAACCAACAGCTATATTTTCTTTTTCCATACTCAATTTTATTTTGAACACACCACTTGTTGGGTAAATTTCAGATTGATCCTTTTATAACTATCTATTTCAATTTTTTCATTTAATGCATATTGTATAAACGCCTTGTAATTCGTGAGTTTTCGCTCCATTTCATTAAAACTTCCAAATAGAATTTGAAATGTATTCACTCGGCTTTTCAAATAAATCACTTCGCCAGGCTGAATGCTAATTCCCGTTATTTCTTGTTTGAGAAATTCATCAGCATTAATCAACTCCAACATACGCTTCAGCGCTTCTTGTGACTCTCGCTTCACGTTCCCTTCAACTAGAACTACGCGTTCTGCATAATTGTCAGACAGTGGCATTTTAGCACCATTCTCATCCAAATAATACGATTCACTTTCTCCAACTACTCGCCCTATCGCTTTTTTTTGGTTGACTTCTACCTTCAATATTCCATCAATCGTTACATACACTTCCGCCTCTTTGATCAATTTATTTTCCAATACACTTTTTTCCAGTATGTTTAGGTCAATTGTCGTTCGATCTTGAGCCGTAACTGTTCCACTTTGGTGTTTTACAATATCGCTAACATCACTAGAAGTTACAAAATGCCTTTCTTCTCCTTTAAAGAGGATTTCCACCCCCTTTAAATTTCGATGTGTGCTTCTATCATTGCTAAAAGAATATAAAAACAAGGCGACTCCTAGCACCAACAAGATGCGCAAATCAGACCATTTTATTTTCTTCAACAATTTTTTCATTTTTTATTTTTCTTCTAAAGCTAATTTAATATCCTGTACCATTTCTCCAATATCTCCCGCTCCAATAGTCAAGATAATTTCTGCATCCGACTTCTTTAAATGTTCGATTAAATCTTCTTTCGCTACCAGTTGCTTTTCTCTTGAAGTTAATTGCTCCAGCAGTTTTGCTGAAGTAACCCCTTCAATCGGCAATTCGCGTGCGGGATAAATATCCAGCAAAATCACATTGTCGAAAGTAGAAAGCGCTGCTGCAAATTCATCCATAAAATCTCTTGTTCTACTGTACAAATGCGGTTGAAAAACAGCCACTATTTTTTTATCTCCATGCATTTCATGTACCCCTTGACTTGCTGCTTTAATTTCTGTTGGATGGTGTGCATAATCGTCGATATAAACCAAATCATCTCTTCTTATTTTATACGAGAATCTTCGACGTACACCGCGAAAGCTCTTTAATCCTTCCACCAAGATTTGCGTGTCCACTCCGTAATCCCTCGCCATAGCAAAAGCCATTAGCGCATTTGAGAGGTTATGTCTCCCAGGCAAACCAAAGGAAACCTGATGAATCGTCTCTTCAGGAGTTACAATATCAAACACATACCACCCCTTGACTACTTCAATGTTTGCTACACGATAAAGACAGTTCGGTCCAAATCCCACTTGAATACCCGGTAAGCTTACCGCTTCTGTAACAAATAATTTATTTGCATCAGGCAAACGATGAGCAAAATCGGTAAAAGCAACTACCATCTCCTCTGCTGTTCCAAAGATATCCAAGTGATCCGCCTCAGTAGAGGTGATACAAGCTACATTGGGAAACAAACGTAAAAAAGAACGATCAAATTCATCTGCCTCAACTACGGTTATGGTTTTTCCACTTCCGATTAAATTGGTTTGATAATTTTCCACTACTCCCCCTACAAAAGCGGTAACATCAAGTCCCGCTTGAAACAACAAATGTCCGAGGATACTCGTTGTTGTAGTTTTACCATGTGTCCCTGCCACAGCAAAGCAGTAGGTATCTTTGGTAATAATTCCCAACACTTCTGAACGTTTCTTAATTTCAAACGCATTCGCTTTAAAATAATTCCATTCCGAGTGTTCTTGGGGAACAGCAGGAGTAACAACAACCAACGTCGAAGCTACTTCCTTGTAATTTGCACGAATTAAGTTCACGTTATCTTCATAGTGAATCTCAATTCCCGCTGCTTCTAATTCTTGTGTTAATTGCGTCGATACTTTATCATACCCTGCAACTTCTTTTCCAATGAATTTAAAATAACGAGCTAAGGCACTCATTCCAATACCTCCTATTCCTATAAAATATACGCTCTTAATGCTATTTATATCCATTTTTCTACTTCTTCATTAATTCTACGATCTGATCTACTATATCATTCGTTGCTTGGGGCAAAGCTAATTTTCTAAAATTTTGTCCCAGTTCCAACTGTTTTTCTCTATTGTTCAATAAGTCCGTGAATGTTGGTACAAACCTTTCATTCAACTCACTTTCTTTAATCAAAAGTGCCGCATTTTGTTCGGTTATGCTTTTGGCATTTTTGGTTTGATGATCTTCTGCTACATTAGGAGAAGGGATGAATATCACAGCCTTTCCAACTAATGCTAACTCTGATACAGAAGAAGCACCTGCACGAGAAATAATACTATCTCCAGCTGCATAGGCTAAATCCATGCGATCTACAAAGGCGCGAACCTTTACTGTTGTTGATTCGTATTTTTTGTATTCCTCATAGTAGAATTTTCCACATTGCCAAATCACTTGAATTCCCATATCTCTAAACAGTGGCAACTGTTCTTCAATTAATTGGTTTATTCTACGTGCCCCCAAACTTCCACCAAGTACTAACAGCGTTTTTTTCGTTGCATCCAACTCAAAATAAGCCATTGCTTCCTCTCGTTTTGCTACCACTTCGAGTAATCCCTGACGAACAGGGTTACCTGTTTTTATTATTTTATATGCGGGGAAATAACGTTCTAATCCGTCATAGGCCACACAAATTTTATCTACTTCCTTGCCCAATAGTTTATTGGTAATACCCGGAAAAGAATTTTGCTCTTGTATCAGGGTTGGAATCCCCTTTCCTGCTGCTACTTTTACGACAGCACCACTTGCAAATCCCCCAGTTCCAATAACCACATCGGGTTTAAATCTCTTGACAATTTTTCTCGATTTCTTTAAACTGCTTAGAAGCTTAAAGGGAAACATCAAATTGTCTAAGGTTAATTTTCGCTGAATACCAGAGATCCACAATCCTTCAATCGGATAACCTGCTGCGGGTACTCTTTGCATCTCCATCTTCCCTTCTGCTCCGACGAATAAAATATCAGCATCGGGAAACCTCACTTTCAACTCATCAGCAATTGCCAATGCAGGAAAGATATGTCCTCCTGTACCACCCCCACTCAATATAAACTTCGGTTTACGTTCCATTTGCTTTTATTCTTCTGTACTATTTTTTTCTATTCGTTCAAGGTGCAAATCGTGTAACATTTCTTGCTCCATTTGCTCCTCTTCTTTTTTCTTTTGTTCTTCTGCCTGTACTTCTGCTTCTTTTTTAGTCACACTGAGAATTACGGCAATAGCGAAACACGTCATCCAAATGGCAGTTCCACCACTACTCACTAAGGGTAAAGCCTGTCCTGTTGTTGGCAAGAGAGAAACAGCTACCCCCATATTAATTAGGGCTTGAAAGATGAGATAAAATCCCAAACCAGCCACTAATAGTTTTCCAAAGAGCGTGGGTGCTTTATGCACAGCAATGAGGAAGCGATAAAACAACAAGAGATAAATCCCCAAGATGGTAAATCCGCCAAATAATCCCCATTCTTCGACAATGATAGCGAAGATAAAATCCGAAGACGACTGTGGTAAAAAGTTTTTCAATACACTTTTACCAGGTCCTACTCCAAACAATCCTCCATTGGCGATGGCCATTTTTGCATTTTCAACTTGGTACAAATCTCGAGTTCCATCATCTGGACCTGCGAATCGATCTATACGGCTAAGCCAAGTATCCACACGGTTGGGAAATGCCCCTGGAAAAGCTTTGGCAACTAAAATGAATAAAAGCACACAACTTACGCCAATTCCGATGATGGTCATCAAGTATCTGAAGGGGTATTTTCCGATAAATACCAAAACGCAAACCATGCCAAAAATCAGCGCTGCCGTTGAGAAGTTAGCAGGTAAAATCAAACCAATAATGACTAATACGGGAACCCATAATTGCCAAAAAGACGTTTTAAATGTAACTACCTCATCTTTAATACCTGTTAAATATTGCGCGACATACATCAATAAGATGATCGCAGCCGTAGATGAGGGCTGAAACTGCCCCAATAAAGGGATTTTCAACCACCTACTGGCATTCGCTCCTCCAATTGTATTCCCTTTCAGTAAAGTATACAATAAGAGCAGGGCTATAATAGGCATTCCTATAATGGCAATTTTCCGAAAGAGTGCATAATCTCTTTTGTGAAAATACCACATGATGCAAATTCCAATAAATAAATGAACGAAATGTCGAAACAAATAATCGGTTGTCGCCTTTCCTGTTCCGATGGTGTAAACTAGATTCGTACTTGCACTATACACAGGTAAAAAAGAAAGCATGGCCAATAAAATTGCTAATGCCCATATGATCTTATCCCCGTACAATAATGAAAGTAGTTTTTTCATCATCTACTTTAATTTATTTTATATTATAATTTCAATACTTCCTCTTTGAACTGTCGTCCTCTATCTTCATAGCTTGTAAACAAATCAAAACTCGCACAAGCCGGTGAAAGTAAGACCGTGTCTCCTCCTTCAGCTAGAGCTTTGGCTTGGACCACAGCATCTCGCATGGATTGCACTTCAACTAAATCATCAACAACCTTTTCATATGCTGCTTTTATTTTTTGGTTATCAATTCCCAAACAAATAATTGCCTTTACTTTTTCTCGCACTAAAGGCATCAGCTCATCGTAATCGTTTCCTTTGTCCACTCCTCCAACAATCCAAACCGTTGGTGTTTTCATACTCTCTAAAGCAAAAAAAGTAGCATTGACATTTGTCGCTTTCGAATCGTTGATGTATTGAACATTTTCTAGTTTCAGTACCTTCTCTAAGCGATGTTCCACTCCTTGAAAATCGGACAAACTTTCACGTATTACGTTTTTCCTAATTCGCTTTAACTGTGCTATTGTTGTTGCTGCCATAACATTCTTTACGTTGTGCATCCCTTCGAGAGCTACTTCCTTAATAGGTAATACAAATTTTTCATCACTCATATTCACTATAATTTTATCGTCTTCCACATAGGCTCCTTTGTCTACCTTATGTTTGATAGAAAAAGGCAACTTCTGTGCTTTTACCTCATGTTCGCTTAACCATTTCTGAATTTCAACGTCGTCATCATCGTAAATCAAATAGTCTTCTGCTGTTTGATTCATTGTAATTCTAAACTTTGAAGCGATATAATTCTCATACTTATAGTCGTATCGATCTAAATGATCTGGACTAATATTGGTAATGACTGCAATATGGGGTCTGTAGGTTTCTATTCCATCTAATTGAAAACTACTCAACTCCAAAACATAACATTTTGCAGGATCTACCTTTACTTGCTCCGCATAACTCTGACCAATATTTCCACCAAGGCCGACATCGAGTCCTCCTTGTTTCAATAGATGGTAGGTTAACATCGTAGTTGTCGTTTTTCCGTTACTTCCTGTAATAGCCACCGACAACGCATCATTAAAAGGATAAGCAAACTCAATTTCCGAGATTACTTGAATGCCCTTTGCTACAATTTTTTTTACGATTGGCGCCTTATCTGGTATTCCAGGGCTCTTTACAACAAGATCCGCATTTACTATTTTAGCTTCTGTATGTTGTTGTTCTTCCCAATCGATTTCGTTATCTATAAGAACTTTTTTATACTTTTCTTGGATGCTTCCATAATCTGAAACGAAAACATCATATCCTTTTTCAAGCCCCAATAGAGCCGTTCCTACTCCACTTTCTCCTCCTCCTAAAACAACCAGTCTCATGTCTTATCTCAGTTTTAGTGAAATCACACAGAACACTCCTAAAAGAATAGCTATAATCCAAAATCGGGTCACGATTTTACTTTCGTGATAGCCTTTCTTTTGAAAGTGATGGTGCAAAGGAGACATTAAAAATATTCGCCTTCCTTCTCCATATTTGTTCTTGGTGTATTTGAAATAGCTCACTTGTAACACAACCGATAGTGTTTCTGCAAAAAACACGGCGCACAGTACAGGAATTAATAACTCCTTACGCACAGCAATTGCCAATACCGCAATAATTCCCCCTATAGTTAAGCTACCTGTATCCCCCATGAACACTTGTGCAGGAAAGGTATTATACCACAAGAAACCAATCAATGCTCCGATAAATGCGGAGACAAAGACCGTCATTTCACCAGAATTAGGGATATACATGATATCTAAATAATTGGCAAAAATCACGTTCCCTGATATAAAGGCAAAAATACCCAGCACAAAAGTGGATATAGCAGAAGTACCCGCGGCCAATCCGTCAATACCATCTGTTAAATTTGCGCCGTTTGACACCGCTGTTACAATAAAAATCACAATTGGAATAAAAATTAGCCACGCATAATCGGTAGCTCCTTCTCCCATCCAACTGATTAACATACTGTAATCAAACTCATTATTTTTAAAGAACGGAATCGTTGTTGCTGTTGATTTAACATCATACTGACTAACCGCAACCTCGCTTAGCATGTGTTTTGAAGGAACTTCTCGAACTGTTACAGCCGGACTAAAGTACAAGACTGAACCTACAATAAGCCCTAATCCAACTTGACCAATGACCTTGAATCGTCCTTTTAATCCTTCTTTATCCTTTTTAAATACTTTAATATAATCATCTAGAAAACCAATCGCTCCCATCCATATTGTTGTCAAAATAAGGAGTAGAACATAGATATTATCTAATTTAGCAAACAGCAATACTGGGATTAACGTTGCAATAATAATGATAACTCCACCCATTGTTGGAGTCCCTGATTTTTCTTTTTGTCCTTCTAAACCTAGTTCTCTAACCGTTTCTCCAATTTGCATTTTTCTCAAACGACTAATAATGCGTTTTCCATAAATAATAGAGATCAACAACGAGAAGATCATCGCCATACCGGAACGGAACGTAATATACTGGAACACACCAGCTCCTGGTATTTTGAATAAACTTTCTAAGTATTGAAATACGTAATACAACATAACTATTTTCCTTTACTATAGTGCTAAAAATTCTTTTACTATTTCCAAATCACTAAAGTGACTCCTCACTCCTTTAATCTCTTGATACGTCTCGTGTCCTTTTCCTGCGATTAATATAATATCGCCTGGAGAAGCTTGCTGACAAGCTAATTTTATGGCTTGTTGGCGATCCTCTACCACAATGGTTTTCATCTTGTTTTGCGGTTCTACACCAGCTTCAATATCTTCTAATATTGCAGCAGGTTCCTCGAATCGCGGATTATCTGATGTGAATATTACTTTATTACTAAGATCAGATGCTATTTTCCCCATTTCTGGGCGTTTTGTTTTATCTCTATTGCCTCCACAGCCAACAACCGTAATCAGCTGTTCGTTGGTGGTACGAATACTGTTAATTGTGTCAATTACATTTGCTAAAGCGTCAGGCGTATGAGCGTAATCCACAATAGCCGTTACATTTTTTGAAGACACAATATATTGAAAGCGTCCTTCTACACTCGTCAGCTTACTCAAATGAATCAAGGCTTCTTCTAATGGAACGCCTAATTCTACAGTTGCACCTAATACAGCTAATAAATTATAAGCATTAAATGCTCCTATCAGTTGTACCCATACTTCTTGTTGGTTGATTTTCATCAACATCCCTGAAAACTGACTTTCTAAGATCTGACCTTTGTAATCCGCCATATTTTTCAAAGCGTAACTACAAACCTTAGCTGCCGTATTCTGAACCATAATAGGTCCATTTTTTTCGTCGATATTGGTCAAAGCAAAACTCCCTTTTTTCAACTGGTCAAAGAACGTTTTCTTCGCATCTCGATAAGCAGCAAACGTCTTATGGTAATCCAAGTGATCGTGCGTTAAATTGGTAAAAATGCCACCGGCAAATTGCAAACCAAATGTTCGATGTTGCACAATACCATGCGAACTTACCTCCATGAAACAAAATTCACATCCTTCTTCCGCCATCTGATTCAAATACGAGTTAATCGTAATTGAGTCAGGTGTGGTATGTGATGTTTCATAAATCGAATCACCAATGCGAATATTCACGGTTGACAATAGGCCAACTTTATACCCTAGACTAGTAAACATAGCGTATAACAACGTAGCAATGGTTGTTTTTCCATTGGTTCCTGTTACTCCAACTAGTTTTAATTTATGCGATGGATTGTCGAAAAAATTTGCTGCTAGTATTGCTAAAGCTTTGTTGCTATCTTCTACAACAACATAAACTACTCCTTCTGTCAAAACACTCGGCATTACTTGACACACAACAGCCGTTGCTCCTTTGTCAATAGCTTGTTGAATATACGTATGCCCATCCACTACTTCACCTACAATGGCAATAAACAGAGTTTTTGGCTCTACTTGACGCGAGTCAAAAGCCAAATGGTCTATTGTTGCATCAGTTGATCCAACAATAGACTGTATCTCTACTTTGTATAATATGTCTTTTATCTTTTTCACGATAGTTCTAAAACTACTTTTTGATTTTTATTTATTTTTTGTCCAGCTAGTATGGATTGCGTTTTGACTTTTCCTACTCCTTTTACTTGAACTTTTAACCCCAAGTTTTCTAATAAGGGCAATGCGTCCATCACTTGCATTCCTCTAACTTCTGGCATATTGAGCTCTCCTGTCTGATTTTGCGTTGTGAAGGATTGATAACTAGTAGCAATATTCACAGGCACCTCATTGGATTCTCTTATTTCTTTTGTTGTGGGCACATCGGTATATATCTTCTGTGCGATTCGCTTGAATACAGGTCCAGCCACATCTGCTCCGTAATAACTCTTAGATCGATCTGGTTTATGAATCACCACGATACAAGAGTATTTTGGGTTATCTGCGGGAAAATATCCTGCAAAAGAAGACGAATAATACATATCTGAATCATACCCTTTTCCCTTACCGTAATTTACCTGTGCGGTTCCCGTTTTTCCTGCCATAGAAAAATTAGGTGAATACAGCTTTCTACCTGTACCCTTTTTCACCGTATTAGCTAAAATAGCCTGCACTTGTGCAATGACTTCCGGTGAGGCAATTTGTGGATTCAAAACAACCTTATCAAATCTCTGAATGGTTTGATCAAATTCTTTGATCTCCGAAACGAAATAAGGTTTCACCATTTCTCCATTATTCGCCACCGCATTATATAAGGTCAGTGTTTGCAGTGGTGTTACCGATAATCCATAGCCAAAAGCCATCCACGGTAACGCCAAGCCACTCCAGCCTTTCTGACCAGGCTTTGGTATATAAGGTGTCGCTTCTCCTTTTATCTTTACACCTAATGGCTTATCCATCCACAAGAAGCTCAAATAATCCGTAAACACCTTTGGGTCATTTTTGAAAGCCTCATCCACTGCTTGAGTAATCACTGTATTAGACGACAATTCAATCCCTCTTGCTAACGATATTTTTCCATATCCCCCATGTTTCGAATCGCGAACTCTTGCATTGTAAAAGCGAACAATCCCATTATTGGTGTCAAATACCCGAGCAGTATCGATTTGTTTTTTTTCAAGCAAGGCCAAAAGCGAAGCTACTTTAAACGTTGATCCTGGTTCGTGTTTTTCACCAACGGCATAATTCACGGTTTCATAGTAAGCACCCGTCTGCGGATCCCTACCCAAATTGGATATTGCGCGAATAGCACCCGTTTTTGTTTCCATAACGATTACACATCCATGATCTGCACTGTATTTATCCAAGGATTGCAACAAAGCGTGATGAGCAATATCTTGAATATATACATCAATGGTCGAGATCACATCTTTTCCATCTATGGGCTCTATTTCATTTTCATCGTTAATGGGTTTCCATTGATTCTTAGCTAAACTCTGCATCTTTCGCTTGCCATCATACCCACTGAGGTAATCGGTAAACGCCCCTTCAATTCCAACTCTTCCAAAAGTTCCATCCTCATTTTTTCGTTCATACCCTATCGTCCTTTTTGCAATTCTTCCAATCGGATGTTGACGTACTGTTTTTTGAGAAGAAATAAATCCTCCGCCATTTCCACCTCTTCTAAAGAGAGGAAAATTTTTAATTCGCACATATTCTATATAGCTCAGATTTCGAGCAATTAAAATATAACGGCTTTTAGATGCTCGTCCCTTTCTCAACATACTTTCATAGTGAGCACTAGACTTTTTAAACATCACTGCCAACGAATCCGCTAAAGGCTTTACTTCCTTTTCAAAAACTTCTTGTTTAGGAGCAACCCCGTCAAAACGTATTTCAAAGACCGGCACTGAGGTCGCTAATAAGCTCCCGTCAGCAGAATAAACATTCCCTCTATTAGCTTCTATTATTTCTTCTTTTACTCTGTTTTCACTTCGCGCTTTTTGTCGAAGTTCACTTCCTTCTACACCTTGAATTAATAGTAACCGATAGACAACCCCACCTGCTAGAAATAAGACTATCGCAGTGACGACATAAATATTGATGTAAATATTTTTGTTCCCTAAGGCCATAGTTTATTCCAAGCTGTTTTACTTTCTTCTTCCTTCAACACCTTTATCTTTTGTGGTGGTGTCTCGGAAGGATAAATTCCTTCTTCTTCTAATTTTCGCGTGATCGTTGACTCCATTTTCAGTTCCATAAGTTCTGATCGCGTCGCCACAAACTCAGCACGTAGCATTTTCACTTCATGTGTTAATTTTCCAATTTTGAACACCTTTGATTCATATCGTTGGGTGTTTCCAATCAGAATCATACCTAACACAATCACATATACAATAAACCCCCATGTTTTCGCCGAATTCTCGTTAACGAGAATCTTCGCTTTAATAATATCTACAGGACTTGGTATTGTTTTTTTCATTTTTTCTCTGCAATTCTCAACTTCGCTGATCGCGCTCGGTTATTTACTGCTATTTCTTCGTCCGTTGGAATAATTAACTTTCCTAATTGCTTCAACGGAACTTCAAATCGTCCAAACATATCGCGCTCTGGTTCACCTTCGAACATCCCATTTTTCATAAAGCGCTTTACTAATCGATCTTCCAAAGAATGATAGGAAATAACACTAAGTCTCCCTTCTGGTTTTAACACCTCCATACTTTGTTCCAACAGTTCTTTGAGGACTTCAATTTCTTGATTCACCTCTATTCGAATGGCTTGATACACTTGTGCTAAAATTTTAGCACTCTTGTGAGCGGGTAAAAATCTCGACAAAACTTGTTTGAGTTGATCTGTATTTTTGATCTCTCCTTCTTGTCTTGCCTTAACAATTGTATTAGCCATTGCCCCTGCATTCTTCAATTCTCCATATACACTGAGTACATATCTCAAATCTCTTTCTTCGTAATCATTCACGACGTGATGAGCAGATAACTCGCCGTTTTGATTCATCCTCATATCGAGTTCTCCATCAAAACGAGTAGAAAACCCGCGTTCTGCTACATCAAATTGATGAGAAGAAACACCTAGGTCCCCTAGAATTCCATCTACTTCTCGAACACCATAAAACCTCAAATAACGCTTTAGGTATCTAAAATTTTGATTAATCAAGACAAATCGAGGATCGTCAAGTGCATTCTTTACCGCATCATCATCCTGATCAAATGCAAATAATTTTCCGTTTTCACCAAGGCGACTCAATATTTCGCGTGAGTGCCCTCCTCCTCCAAACGTCACATCTACATAAATCCCATCGGGACGGATATTTAATCCATCCACACTTTCTGTCAACAAAACAGGTCTATGATATGCGTATAAATCTTTAGTCATCAAAACTTATATTACTCATTACTTCTTGCGCCAATGCTCCAAAATCAAAATCATCTGGTTCTAACGTAGCCTCATACAGGTCTTTATCCCATATTTCAACGATATTGACCTTAGAAGCCATTACAATTTCTTTTGTTATGTTTCCAAACTGCAAAAGATCCTTTGCTATTAGCAAACGACCCGCATCATCAATATCGACTAGCTTTACCCCTGCCATAAAAGCACGAATAAACGTATCAACTTTCTTATCAAATGGATTTAGCTTATTAATTTTCAACATCATCTTCTCCCATTCAGCCATTGGCCATAGCTCCAAACACGTTTCAAATACCGATCTCTTCAACACAAAACCATCGGCAATAGCAGGCAACTGCTTCTTCAAAGAAGCAGGCACCAATACCCTACCTTTGGTATCTACCTTACATTCATATGTACCGATAATTGACGTCAAAATCTAATTTTATGTATACTTAGCAAATGTAATTATTTTTTTACCACTTTTACCCACTTTTACCCACTTTGTTGATAAGTTTTCTAAATATACCGTATTTACTGACCTCAATAAGTGATTTTAACGATAATCGAGTCGCATTTTAGGATCAAACTAATTGATTTGAACTCACTTATCTCCTCAATACAGGCTTCATTTCACCCTCACCCACCCCATTCCTTTATATTTATAGTTTTAACTAAAATGATTTTTTTTAACCAATCAATATCAAATCTAAGTAACAAAAGAACAGAAACTCGTTTTGCTAAAAAAAAGTGTATTTTTTATCTTTTTCACTTCTTTCAAAGCAAGGTTTTTCCCTTTAGAAAACCTCACTTATCTCGTTATTTTCGCGCTTTACTACTTACTATTCTACCATTCTGAGAACCTTTTCACAGAGTATTTACCCATCTGAGAATTGCCCCTACTAAAAAAAGAACCCGTAGTCCGATTGGACTAAAAAAGCAACACTTACCCTCCTAAAAAACACACCTATAGATCTGTGTTTTAGGATAAGTCTCTTTCTTTTTCGTATCTGCCTATATTTTATCCTTTTATTACAATAGATGTCTCTATTAAAAATGTATATTTGTAGGAATTTAAAAATCGCAAGTAAGAGCTAATGGAGCGAACTTTAAAAGAAGACGGTAAATTCCGATATATGGAAGTTGGTGAAGGAACACCAATTATCATCTTACATGGATTAATGGGAGGACTTAGTAATTTCGATGGAGTTGCAAATTTCTTTCCTCAAAAAGGCTACAAAGTTGTTATCCCTGAATTGCCTTTATATACCAATAGCATTTTAAAAACGAATGTAAAAGCCTTTGCTAAGTTTGTAAAGGACTTTATTGAGCGCATTGGTTATAAAGATGTTATTATATTAGGGAATTCACTAGGCGGTCATATCGCTTTGTACTTTGCAAAAATGTATCCAGAACATCTAAAAGCTATGGTTTTGACAGGAAGCTCAGGACTATACGAAAGCGCTATGGGTGATAGTTATCCAAAGCGTGGAGACTATGAATACATCCGCAAAAAAGCAGAAGACGTATTTTATGATCCTGCAGTAGCAACTAAAGAAATCGTAGATGACGTATTTGCAACCGTTAACGATCGAATGAAATTAATTAAGACCTTAACAATTGCCAAAAGTGCAATTCGACACAATATGTCGAAGGACTTACCTAAAATTAATGTTCCAACTTGTTTAATCTGGGGAAAAAACGACAAGGTAACTCCGCCTGAAGTTGCTGTAGAATTTCACGAATTACTCCCTGACTCAGATCTCTATTGGATTGATAAATGTGGGCATGCTGCTATGATGGAGTGTCCAGATGAATTCAATGAACTATTGAATAAGTGGTTCAACGAACGTAACATATAAAACAATGAAAATAAATACAGCAACCTTTGTAATGAGTAACTCTGATGTAAGTAAGTGCCCTAACGAGCCTTTACCAGAGTATGCATTCATCGGGAGATCCAACGTTGGAAAGTCTTCCTTAATCAATATGCTTACCAACTCTAAATCTTTAGCTAAGACATCCTCAAGACCGGGAAAAACACAGTTAATCAACCACTTTAAGATTAATTCTAATTGGTTTTTAGTTGACTTACCTGGTTATGGATACGCTAAAGTTTCTAAAAAAACGAAAAGCGTTTTCCAAAAATTCATCACGGAATATTTTGAGAAACGCAGACAATTGGTTTCTGCTTTTATTCTAATTGACATTAGACACGAAGCACAAAAGATTGATCTGGAATTCATGGAATATTTAGGAGAAGCTAGGATTCCGTTTGGTATCATCTTCACCAAAGCAGACAAAGTAGGAAAAACCAAAGTACACCAATTAGTAGCAGATTATCAGAAACAACTATTAAATGGGATGTGGGAAGAAATGCCTCCTTATTTTGTTACCTCCTCAGAGGATAAGACAGGAAGAGATGAAGTATTAGCCTATATTGATTCGATTAATCAGGATATCTTTAAAAATTCATTACCGATATAAAACAAAAAAAACTGCCAAGGCAGTTTTTTTTTGTTTCTAAATATAATAGTCGTTCACTGTTATAATACCCGCTCGTATAGCATAGCGCGTGGCGTCATGCACACTATTTACCTCTAATTTTTTAAATATATTTTTGCGATGGGTGATCACCGTATGAATACTTATATTTCGGTCTGCCGCTATTTCTTTGGTCATCTTTCCAGTTGCGATCTCCTTTAAAATTTCCCTTTCTGCATTGGTCAGCACTTGATCTACTTTAAAAGCCGTAGACTTATAAGAATTAAATACCTCCTGAACACATGCTGCAATGTAGTGCTCTTCTTGACAAATCGACGTCAAGGCTTTTATAAGTTCTTGTATAGTATTGCTTTGTTGCACCATATTAAAACCATTTACAGACTTCATGTGCAACATTTTCTTTAACCAAACTTCAGGCAACTCTTCCAACCACATCACCCAAGTACTGCGTTCATATGTAGTTTTCAATTCGTAGATAGCATCTACGTGCTGCAATAATTGATAGGTAGTAGGATTAAAAAAAACATACCCTTCATTATTTTTCTTTAAAAACAGTTGAATATCTTGGACTGTAGTTAGGTCATGCCAAACAATATCTTCTTGGCAAACCTGTACTGCTACCGTTTTTATTCCCAACCGAACTAATTCTTTTTCTTCTAAAATAGCAATGTGCAACATATCTCACCTTTATCTAACAAAATTAAGCAAATAATTTTAGGTATAAACAGGAAAAGGCTGTCGAATAGACAGCCTCTCCCCTCATTACTGATCGAATAAAATAAACAACTAATTGAATTTATCCCGCTTACAAATTCGGGTTTTCTCTTTCTTCTACTGCTGGTATTTGGTATAAATAATACGGACTATTGGCAACAAACGGACTTTGATCTGGAAAATTCAACGCATAATGCCCATTAGCAGTCATTAATTTTGTTATGCTTTCCTCATTTCCATTCGCATCGCGTACTACATACGTGTACTCCACCTTACTTTGTTCGTATTTTTTTCGAACGACTGCTTTTTGGTTTCTTACAATATCAACTAAGCTAAAGCCCTCCCCAAACAATTCTTTTCTTCTCTCAAGCCAGATTGCTTCTAGTAAATCATTTCCTGATAAATTCGTTGCCAAAGCAGCATTCCTAGCTTGCTTCACTGCATTTAATTTATTGATTGCATCTCCATCATGTAAGCGTGCTTTTGCTTCTGCATTGATCAAATAAATCTCTGATGTACGCATCAATACAATATCTGCAATTTGCCCTGCTTTAAATTTAAACTTACCATAACGCATCCAAACTACTGATGCTTTCCCAAGATCTGCTCCCGGGTCTGGCGCCCAATTAATCATAGATTTTCTATAATCCCCCTCTTCAAATAAATCTTTAAAGTGCGGATCGGCATTAAAGCTATAATAATAACTATCTTTAGAAGTCACGTCTAAAAAGTGAAACTGATACGAAGCACCACTTTGATCTGGTGTTTGCGGATGCCCCCAAATCCACTCTCGGTTATTGACATCATTGAACCCTGATTTATACTCTATTTCGTTCATCAAGTAATCATTCTTCACCAACAAGCGATCCGAGTACTCTTTGGCCTGTTCCCAATTTCTAGCATATAAATTTGCTCTAGCCAATAAACCTAAAACTACCTCTTGATCAAATTGAAATTTTTGTTCACGAACATACCCCTCTGGAATTAAGACTAATGCTGCTTCCAAATCCTCCAGTGCTTGGTTATACACTTCCGTTACAGTTGCTCTTTTACCTGGTTGAGATTTAGCTGTAGTTGGCTCTAAATAAATAGGAGCGGTTAATGCATTAGGGTCTTTATCAATAGCAAAGCTATAAGAAGAAGCTAAATGCAAATACATAAATCCTCTCAAAGCATACGCTTGCCCTTTGACTCTTCTTCTCTCCCCTCCATCACCTTGTGCTTCATCAATAGTAGCCAAGATATTGTTCATATTGTTAATTGTCTTATAGGTCAAATTCCAACTCAGCGAATTTGTCCCTCCTTTTCCGTACAAAGCATTGAATTGATAGTGCGAACCAAATCCATACTTGTTCGTTTGCAACACTACATCATTTCCCATAGCATCGCTAGCACGTAAAAAGGACCCAAATCCTGGATTTGCGTATGAATTGAATGTCTCCATCAATTGTCCCCAACTCCCATTTAAAACCTTTTCGCTACCCGAAACTGTTTTAAACACTTCTTTTTTCTCCATGGCATCTGTTGGTGAAGTTTCTAATTCACAAGAAACCAATCCCAAAGAAAGTAGTAAGAATAAAACTTGTATATAATTGATCTTATTTTTCATATGCTTATAGTTTTAAATTTAATCCCACCGAAATGGTTTTCATTGCAGGGTAACGATAATAAGTTGTACCATCGAAGTTTTGTTCTGGATCTAACCCCTGTTGTTTGGTCCAGGTAAATAAATTCTCTGCTTGTAGATACAGGGACGCTTGACCGATATTCACTTTATCCAACCATTCTTGTGGGAAATTATACGCAAGAGAAAGTGTTTTTAATTTCAAGAAAGAACGATCTACCAAGAAACGATCAGAGGAATACGTCCATCTTCCTGAATCTGCAGTAGTCAATCGACCTACATCTGCATATGGGTTTTCAGGAGTCCAACGGTCCAGCATATCCACACTCCAAGTTCCTCCACCTGGGTCGTTACTCATTAAGCTTGTTTTATCACTGTTGTAAATCTTTCCACCAATAGTATAAGAGAAGTTCGCCGTGATTTGCCAGTTTTTATAGCTTAAATCCGTATTGAATCCTCCTGAAAACTTAGGAAGTGAATTTCCTTTTTTAATTTTATCCTTATCTTTTAACTCAGAATAATTTTCTGTGATATAGCGATTTCCATCTGCATCTGTTCCATACCATCTTGGTTTCCCTGTTTGTGGATCTGGTCCTGCCCATTCTTGTAAATAGAAATCATATATTGAACCTCCCTTAGCCCATCTTTTTGTTCCAGAAAACATCTCATCCGATGGAAGAGAAACAATTTTATTTTTATAGGTTGTGATGTTCATCCCTAATTTCCATTTCCAATCAGCTGTGCGGATAGGATATCCCTCTAATGAAAGTTCCAATCCATAGTTTTTCATTTTCCCAACATTTTCTAAGATGGAGGTAAATCCTAAAGACGGAGCAATCGATTTACTAAATAACAAATCTTTAGAAGAACGCTCAAAATATTCTACCGTACCACTTAATCGATTATCCAATACAGCAAAGTCAAATCCAATATTCATATTCATATTGGACTCCCAACTCAATTCTGGTGTTTCCAAACGAGAAGCTACTAATCCGGGATTCCCTAAGTTATTGTAAATGTTATACAGCTCTTGATAAGCGTAATATCCAACTTTATCATTTCCTTGCGCACCATAACTAGCACGGAACACCAATTCATTTAACCAAGTATCGCGATACTGTTGCATGAAGTCCTCCTCAATAATTCTCCAGGAAGCCCCCACAGACCAAAACCCTCCCCAACGTTTTGCTTTAGCGAAACGGGAAGACCCATCTGCACGGTAAGAAGCTGATAAATAATATTTTTTATCATAGGAATACTGTGCGTTTCCAAAAAAACTCAACATTTTATACTCATCTGCTTTACCGTAAAAATCAACTAATCGGGAAGCTGCATCCGGCTGCTCATAGCCTAGCATAGCTAATTGTTCTCTAGCACCCCCAAAATAGTTTGACTTGTATTGGTAATACTCCTGTCCGACCATAAAGGCTAAACTATTTTTATCATCTAAATCTAGATCGTAATTCAGGACGTTATTATACGTCATACTAACTGTACGCGTGTTTCGCATACTAACCCCACCTCCTGTTGAACTAGATGGCCCAATTTCCGGATTAGTTACATTGTGTTTATATTCACTGTTGTAGTCTATATTCAACGAGGTTTTAAACTTCAAATTATCCAAAAACTTAATTTGAGCATAGGTGCGCACGGTAGCAATGTCAAATTTGTTTTCTGCTTTGTCTAATGGCAATGTAGCAACTAAGTTATGACGGGCATAAGCACTTGCCCTATAGGTACCAAAGTCATAAATACGTTTCCCTGTTTCTGGATCTAACACATAAGCTCCAGTGGTTAAATCACGTTCGTAAATCGGATAAAAAGAAGGCATATTACGTCCAAAACCAATTACGTTTCCGATTGCACTATCATCTTGTTTAGGATAATCTTGAATAGCATGTGAAGCAGAGGCATTTAATCCCAATTCCAACCAATCTTTCGCGTCCACCACTAAATTCGTACGGAAATTAAAACGTTTAAATCCCGATTCTTTTACATAACCTTGGTTGTTTAAAAATCCTCCTGATACAAAATATCTCGATTTTTCACCTCCACCTGACACACGAACATTCAAGTCGGTGTAATTAGCCGATTGAGATAACGCATCGGTCCAATTGTCATTCCAAAGTGGCTGCAATCCCGCCTGCAATTTTCCATCTGTCCCCACGGGTTGAGGATTATTTAATCCATACGGATTAATACCGACGAAATTGATTAAATTGTCTGTAGCATATTGATTAGCTGTAGCCCAATCCGCACCAGTATTATCCATATGCCCATTGCGAATAGATTCCCAATACAATTCCATGTACTGATTAGTTCCCAATGTTTTATAGTCACTTCTCGCTCGACTTGAGGTTCCGTATTTAGCTGATATTTCAACTTGAGGTTCTTGATTTTTCACTCCTCTTTTGGTTGTAATCATAATCACACCATTGGCTGCTCGAGAACCATATAATGTAGCAGCTGTTGCATCTTTTAACACAGAAATAGATTCAATATCTGCCGGAGCAATAGCAGATAGACCACCTTCATAAGGCACTCCATCTACTACGTATAAGGGTTTGCTATCTGCATTGATGGAACCAATACCACGAATGCGGATTTCCGCTTCTGAACCTGGTTGCCCACTTGCTGCAAAAGATTGAACCCCCGCTACCGAACCTTCTAAGACTCTTGAGACATTGCTCACTTGCGTTTGCCCAATCGCCTTAGCGCTAACTAATCCAACTGATCCTGTATATGTCTTTTTATTGGCCGTACCATAAGGCACTTGAATAATGACTTCTTCTAGATTCTCGGTCTGAGTTTCTAGGTAAATATGAAGCTCCGTCTGATTGGATATTTTTACTTTTTTAGTGGTATATCCAATAAAAGAAAACGCGATAGTTTGATTTGGCTCTACTTTTATACTGTAGTTACCATCGAAATCCGTTGCGATTCCCTTGCCTGTTTCTACTATGGTTACGCTTACACCTGGCAAACTTCCACCTACATCAGAGACAGTACCTTTCAGTGTAAACTCCTGTGCTTGTAACTGATATATTCCCATCAGTACAAAAACAATTTGTAAAATTTTTTGCATAGATTGTTCCTTTGATTGCCAGAGTCTTCTAGCAATACATTACTAATAAATGATAGAATTAAAATGAAAAGGATGTTGAAATAGAACATCCGAAATAGGTAATAGACGTGCTAGCTACAACATAAATTCACGCAGCACTTCATCGACATAGAAGAAGAGTTTTCCTGTTGATTCCAAGGAAGAGAAGAAGTTGTTTTCGCTAAAAAAACTAGAAACTGCATAGTACTACTTTTTACATGATCCCCTTTGTTCTTTTATTGTTCTATAAAAAGCAAAGAGTTTTTTATTTGTTTTTAATAAGGCAAAGATAGTACCTCAACAAACAGAAGTAAATACCACGTATATGGTAGATTTAAAAACAAAAAAGGTTATCCCAATAAAGAGATAACCTTTTCATATGTTCTATTTGATTCTATTGCTTTACGTGTAAAATAAAGTAATTCTTTTTTCCTTTTTGTAAAAGTATGAATTGATCGTTGATCAAATCACCAGAAGTCAGAATAGCTTCTTCCGTTACTTTTTCTCTATTTACAGCGATAGCATTTGCTTGTAAAGAGCGACGTGCCTCACCATTAGAAGGCATAAATCCGCTTTTTCCTGCTAAAGCTTCGATAATCGGAAGTCCAGCCTCAACATCAGCTTTTGCAATTTCTGCTTGTGGCACTCCATCAAATACTTCTAGGAACGTTTTTGCATCCAATTGTTTTAAATCATCCGCTGATGAATTTCCAAACAAAATTCCAGAAGCTTTAATTGCATTTTCTAGATTTTCTGTTCCGTGTACCATGATAGTTACCTCTTCTGCCAAACGCTTTTGTAAAACGCGTAAATGCGGTGCTTCTTGGTGTTCTTTCACTAAAGATTCGATTTCCTCGCGCCCAATAAAGGTGAAGATTTTGATGTATTTTTCTGCGTCTGCATCCGAAACGTTTACCCAGTATTGGTAAAATTTGTACGGTGATGTATACTCAGCAGACAGCCAAATATTTCCTCCTTCAGACTTACCAAACTTTGTACCGTCAGCCTTTGTGATTAAAGGACAAGTTAATGCATAGGCTTTCTCACTAATTGTACGGCGAATTAATTCTGTTCCTGTGGTGATATTTCCCCATTGATCAGAACCACCCATTTGCAACGTTACGTTCTTTGCCTTGAATAGATGCAAAAAGTCATACCCTTGCATCAATTGATAACAAAACTCTGTAAAAGACATTCCATCTTGGAATTCACCGTTTAGGCGTTTTTTCACAGAATCTTTAGCCATCATATAGTTCACAGTAATGTGTTTTCCTACTGTTCTAATGAATTCTAAGAAAGAAAAATCTTTCATCCAGTCGTAATTGTTCACTAATTCTGCTGCATTTCCTGCACCTGAATTAAAATCCAAAAAGCGTTCTAGCTGAGCTTTGATCGCATTTTGATTGTGACGTAAAGCTTCTTCTGACAATAGATTTCGTTCATTTGATTTTCCAGATGGATCTCCTACCATTCCTGTCGCACCTCCAATCAAAGCGATCGGTTTGTGTCCAGCCATCTGAAAATGCTTTAAAAGCATTACACCTACTAAATGTCCAATATGCAATGAATCCGCTGTTGGGTCAATTCCCACATACGCCACACGCATCTGCTCCAACAAATGTTCTTCAGTGCCTGGCATAACGTCGTGGAGCATTCCTCTCCAAGTCACTTCTTCAATAAAATTTTTCATTTAATTATATTTTATGCAAAGATAGTTCAATTCCTTACGCTATTAGAACTTTTTTTTGATACATCTGCATTTTTATTGCTTTCAAACTCTTCAAAACGATACGTTGAAAATACGGGCGTTACTTTAAAACTTTTACTCCTATTCTTTCACTATCTAAAACATAACCTTTACATTTGTTTATTATGATACTTGTCACAGGTGCTACAGGCTTAGTAGGAAGCCACCTTTTATTACATCTTCTTCAGCAGGGGGAGCAACAAGTTTGTGCCCTCTATCGAGAGGCAAAACGCATCGAAAAGACCCAGCAACTATTTGTCTTACATCAGGTACCAGAATTGTTTGAGCGCATCACTTGGAAACAAGCTGACATTTTGGACTTACCCGCACTGGAAGAAGCTTTTCAAGGAGTGACACATGTTTATCATTGTGCGGCCTTTGTGTCTTTTGACCCGAAAGACGAGAAAAAAATTCGAAAAACGAATATTGAAGGAACGGCAAACATTGTCAATCTATGTCTTGCTTTTTCCATCGAAAAACTGTGTCACGTCAGTTCCATCGCTGCTTTAGGGGAAACACTACACCCCTCTATTCCAATCACAGAACAAACAGAATGGAACCCCGAACTTTACCACAGCGATTATGCCTTGAGTAAATTTGGTGCTGAAATGGAAGTATGGCGAGGAACACAAGAAGGCTTGAATGTAGTCATTGTCAATCCAGGCGTGATTTTTGGACGTGGTTTTGGCAGAGAGGGAAGCGGAGAACTTCTCTATAAAGTAAGTCGTAATTTTCCTTTTTATACTGAAGGCACTACAGCTATTGTTGCAGTAGAAGACGTTGTATTTTGCATGCATCAGTTAATGCGTAGCACTCTTGTAAATGAGCGCTATACCCTTGTTGCAGCAAACCTAAGCAACAAAGCACTTCTGCATCAAATTGCCGCTATATTACACAAAAAGCCCGCGCGCGTCCCATTGGGTCGCTTCGGATTATCTCTCGTATGGCGATTGGATACTCTGATGAGCATCCTAGGAAAAAAAAGAAGCTTTACACGTGCAATCGCGAAAGCTTCCCTAAGTTGTTTTTATTATGATGCTTCTAAAATTGAGCAAACCCTCAAATTTCAATTTACATCTCCTGCTGTCTTTTTAGAAAGGACAAGCAAGTCTTTGAAATAATTCTTAAGTTATTCTAGTATTTTTTTCTTCTCCGTTAATTTAAGCTTCTTCATTTGTAATTTAGGAGCTTTTTTGATTACCTGCTTATTTTTTGTTGTTGGTTCTAATTTATCAGCTGTAGTATCAACAGAACTTATCGGTTGAAGTTCAGCCTCCTGTATCGTCGTTTTCTCCGTTAACGAATCCGACGTTTTTGACAGCTCAACACGCTCATCCGTTCGAGGAAGGTGTTCTTCTAATTTTTCCTGTTCTTTTTTCAATCGATCCATCACGCGCATTTGCATATCAAAATACACTCCTTTTTTCAAGGCAATATAGTAACGGCTATTTTCAACAAATGCCAAGCTATCAATATCGTGTTTTTTAAAAATATCACTCATTTGGATCGTTTTAACCGTATCAATAGCAAAGGAGTTTGTATTCTGTGCTCCATACAACAGTGTAACGTCATACAAGATATCCTCCATTTTAGATTCCTCAATAAAAGGAGTTGGCTTTGTTTTATCTTGTTGACAAGCGTATAATAAAGCTGTCATTAAAAAAGTAAGTAGTATATGCTTCATTTTATATGTAATACTAACGTTCAAAAAGCAATCGTTGTCCGCAACGCATATCTTTCACCTCGTCCTTTTCGTACACCAAACAACCGTTAACAAAAGTATGAGTTACTTTAGCTGAGAAAGTTTCTCCCTCAAATGGAGACCATTGACATTTATACAGGATGTTAGACTGATTCACTTCCCATGGTTGATTCGGATCTATTAAAACGATGTCGGCATGATAGCCTTCTCTAAGAAAACCTCTTTTCTCAACTTGAAAGAGAATAGCCGGATTATGTGCGGTTTTCTCAACAATCATCTCCACCGTAATACGTCCTTGCTTGCTTGCTTCAAACAAAGAAACTAATGCATGTTGTACCAAAGGCCCTCCAGAAGGAGCTTGGCTATATGGTTTAGCTTTTTCTTCTTTTGTGTGAGGAGCGTGATCCGTTGCAATAACATCAATACGCCCATCTAACAACGCTTCCCAAAGCATTGCTTTGTCTTTTGCTGTCTTTACTGCGGGATTCCACTTGATCAAATTGCCTTTTGTCATGTAATCTTCGTCTGTAAACCACAAATGGTGTACACAAACCTCTGCGGTAATTTTTTTATCTTTCAAGGGAATATCATTGCGGAACAATTCTGTTTCCTTCCCAGTAGATACGTGAAAAACATGAAGTCTTGCTCCTGTTTTCTTTGCCAACTCTATCGCTTTAGAGGAAGATAAATAACACGCTTCTTCACTGCGGATAATTGGGTGACAACTTACGGGAATATCCTCTCCATATTGTTCTTTATGCTGTTGTAAATTCGCTTGGATCGTTCCCTCATCTTCCGCGTGAACCGCAATCAACATAGACGTACTTGAAAAAATCTTCTCTAAAACATCCTGACGATCCACTAACATATTTCCTGTAGATGAGCCTAAAAACAATTTAATTCCCGCTACATTTCTCGGGTTGGTTTTCAACAATTCCTCCAAGTTATCGTTTGTCCCCCCCATCATAAACGAATAATTCGCATAAGATTTCGAGGCGGCAATTTCATATTTTTGTTCTAACAATTCTTGAGTTACTGCATTGGGAACGGTATTGGGCTGTTCAATAAAAGAAGTAATCCCTCCTGCTACTGCTGCTCTTGATTCCGATTCAATATCGCCTTTATGCGTCAATCCTGGTTCGCGAAAATGCACTTGGTCATCAATCATCCCAGGAATAACGTATTTTCCCGTTGCATCAATACACAACAGACCTTCAGCTTCTTCGATAGCATCAGCAATGCGAACAATTTTCCCTCCTTGTACAAGGATATCCCCTTTCTTTACGACCCCTTCATTGACTAGGTTTCCGTTTTTAATTAAGTAGTTGCTCATTATAGTTTGTTTAGTAGTTTTCTAATTTTCAAGTTGATCACTCCAAAGATAGCTTCTTTAATAATCCCTTTAGACATTTTAGATTCTCCTCTGGTACGATCTGTAAAAATGATGGGAACCTCTGTTATGGGAAATTGTTTGACATAAACCCTATACTTCATTTCAATCTGGAAGGCATACCCCACGAAACGTATTCTATCTAAGTCAATACGTTGTAGCACTTCTTTTGTATAACACACAAATCCAGCGGTAGTATCTTGAATTGGCATACGCGTAATCCAGCGCACATAAATAGATGCTCCATAGGAAAGTAAAACGCGGTTTAAAGGCCAGTTAACAACATTTACCCCAGTCACATAGCGGGAACCTATAACCATTCCTCCATGTTCTTTACAGCTAGCCAACAATCGACTAAGATCTGTTGGATTGTGGGAAAAATCAGCGTCCATCTCAAAAATATAGGAGTAATCACGAGCCAATGCCCACTTAAAACCAGCGACGTAAGCTGTTCCTAATCCACTTTTTTCTTCCCGTTTCAACAAGTGCACTCCAGCCTGTTGCTTTTGTAGTTCTTCAACAACAGCCGCCGTACCATCAGGTGAGTTATCATCTACAACAAGCACGTGGAAACAATCGGGCAATTGGAGTACAGCCTCAATTATTTGCGCGATATTTTCAATCTCATTATAGGTAGGAATAATAACTAGCCCTGCATTCATTGTCTTTACTTTGGCTACAAAAATAACCTTTTTATAGAAAGTTAACCCTTAAATAATTAACAAAGTCTGACAAATACATTTTTTTACTAATTTTGCAAATGACATGGACAATCTACTATTAACTGAAAGAATCGTAACCAACAAAGATTGGGCTACCCTGCTTTTTTTTGTGGGCTTCTCTATCATTGCTATCAATCGCACCATTTTTAGCGTTCGATTTGCTGAGTTTACGCGATTGGCAATATCAGATAAGTACCTAAAAATATACAAGGACAACACCAATCTACGCAATAGCTTTACACTTTCATTTTTAACGATACAGTTGTTGTCTATTACCTTCTTTTTACAAATCATGGCCAAGTCTTTCGGTCTTATCGATCATTTTAGCTTGTTGTCATTTATTCAGATTCTAAATTTCTCGAGCTTTTTTGTCATAAGCAAATACCTCATTGATAAAATAATTGGCATTACATTTGGTATTGAAGACTTTGTTGATCATTTCAATTTACAAAAAGCAACCTATCGGAATTACATCGGTATGTACCTTTTAGGGATTGATTTAATCTTGTTTTATAACGATATAATCAACCAATTAGTTGTTAGTCTTATCGCTATTACGTTAATCTTAACAAATCTTAGTTTATACGTTATTTTTATAAAAAACAATCGAAAAACGATATTAAATAAGTTGTTCTATTTTATTTTGTATCTTTGCACCCTTGAAATAGCTCCTTATTTTATAATATACTTTGCATTTAAAAACTTTAGAGCCTAAATAAGAATTAAACTATGAAAGTGAAAACAATTTTGGTTTCTCAACCAGAACCTAAAGTAGAAAACTCTCCATACTTTGAGATCGAACAAAAATATAAAGTAAAAATTGACTTTAGGCCGTTTATACACGTTGAAGGTGTACCTGCTAAGGACGTGAGACAACAGAAAATCGATTTAAACAACTTTACAGCTGTAATTTTGACTAGTAGAAACTCCGTTGACCACTTCTTTCGCGTTGCAGAAGAAATGCGCTATAAAGTGCCTGAAACATTAAAATATTTTTGTCAATCAGAAGCTATCGCCTTTTATCTTCAAAAATATGTGGTTTACCGCAAAAGAAAAATTTATGTAGGTCAGAAAGATTTTGCTGATTTGGCTCCGTTGATTAAAAAATACAAAGATGAAAAATTCTTACTATCAGCTTCAGATCAATTAAACGCAGAAGTACCCACTATTCTAGGCGAATTAAAAGTAGACTGGACTCCGGGAACATTTTACAGAACGGTAATGAGTGATTTATCCGATTTGGCCGATGTAAAATACGACGTTCTAGCGTTCTTTAGCCCAACGGGAATCAAATCTTTATTCATGAATTTCCCTGATTTCTCACAAGACAATACGCGAATTGCAGTATTTGGTACAACAACACAAAAAGAAGCCTTAGACCACGATTTACGCGTGGATATCATGGCACCTTCACCTGAAGCTCCGTCGATGACGATGGCACTTGAAAAGTACATTCAGAAAGTAAATAAATAGTGATAAAAAAAGTCTTCCGTACGGAAGACTTTTTTGGTTATGCGTGATCAGTTATGAGTGATCAGAGATAAACAGATAACTCATAACTGATAACTCATAACAGATAACAGATAACTGATAACCCATAACTAAAAAAGAGAGCTAAACGCTCTCTTTTTTTGATATTACAACTGCGGTCCTGCTTCAACTAAAGCTTTTCCAGCATCATTATTCGTGTATAAATTGAAGTTTTTGATGAATAAAGCAGCTAAATCTTTTGCTTTATCTTCCCATTCTTTTGCATCACCGTAAGTATTACGAGGATCTAAGATATTTGTATCAACTCCCTCTAAAGCTGTTGGTACAGAAAGGTTATAGATTGGTACAATAGCCGTTTCTGCATTTTCGATAGATCCATCTAGGATTCGATCGATGATAGCGCGTGTATCTTTAATAGAGATACGCTTTCCTGTTCCATTCCATCCTGTATTAACCATATAAGCAGTAGCGTTGTGCTCTTCCATTTTCTTCACTAACTCTTCACCGTATTTTGTAGGATGTAA
Organism: Myroides sp. C6-3; assembly: GCF_050522425.1. Lineage (NCBI taxonomy): Bacteria > Pseudomonadati > Bacteroidota > Flavobacteriia > Flavobacteriales > Flavobacteriaceae > Myroides > Myroides sp. C6-3. Next base: position 38,054 of record NZ_JBMVQP010000028.1, read on the forward strand.
AGACAAGAATGCTTTACCAAAACAAGCGGAAAATGTAGGTTCTGGTTGTGTTACTCCTCTTTCAGTACCTGCTAATTTAGCTGTAAATCCTGATAAAAAGTAATATTTTGTTTGCTCTGGTGTCAATTTTGAAACGGGTGGCATAACTCCAAAAGCATCTGCTGTTAAGAAGATTACTTTCGTTGCATGTCCAGCTTTAGATACCGGCTTAACAATGTTTTCGATGTGATCAATTGGGTAAGAAACACGTGTGTTTTGCGTTACTGAACCATCATTAAAATCGATAACTCCATTAGCATCAACTGTTACGTTTTCCAATAAAGCATCGCGGCGAATCGCACCAAAGATATCTGGTTCATTTTCTTTGCTCAAGCTAATTGTTTTAGCATAACAACCTCCTTCGAAGTTAAATACACCTTCATCATCCCATCCGTGCTCATCATCTCCAATCAACTCGCGTTTCGGATCTGTTGACAATGTTGTTTTACCTGTTCCTGATAAACCAAAGAACACTGCAACATCACCATCTTTTCCTTTATTTGCTGAACAGTGCATAGAAGCCATTCCTTTCAATGGTAAGTAATAGTTCATCATAGAGAACAATCCTTTTTTCATCTCTCCACCGTACCAAGTACCACCAATAATCTGTACTTTTTCAGTTAAGTTGAAAGCAATGTATACTTCTGAATTTAATCCGTATGCTTTATAATCTTTAAAGGTTGCTTTAGAACCATTCATCACTACGAAATCAGGCTCACCAAAGTTTGCTAATTCCTCTTCAGTAGGGCGGATGAACATATTTTTCACAAAATGTGCTTGCCATGCCACCTCCATAATGAATCTTACTTTCAAACGCGTATTTTCATTCGCACCACAGAAAGCGTCAACAACATAAAGTTTTTTTCCTGACAACTCATTTACTGTAGTTGCTTTTAAAGCTTCCCACGTTTTTTGGTCAATCGGCTTATTGTCATTTGGCGATTCTGGAGAGTTCCACCATACCGTATGCTCAGTAACAGCATCTTTTACGATATACTTATCTTTTGGAGAACGACCAGTGAACTCACCTGTCATAACATTTACAGCTCCTAATTCAGTTACTTGTCCTTTTTCAAACCCCTGTAGGTCAGACTTAATTTCTTCATTATATAAAAGATCGTAGGAAGGATTATATACAATCTCTACAACATCTTTAATACCATATTTTTCAAGTGAAATTGATTGCGTATTAGCCATTTTCATTATGTTATGTTGTCTTTTTAATTAATATGCAAACTTAGAAATAAATTTAATATAACGATACACAAAACTAGTTTTTCGTGTTTTTTCCTGTTTTAAGGGTCTGAATTGCAGCATAAACCCAAGCCACTATCATAAAAACGCCCCCTATTGGTGTTATTGGTCCTAAGAACTTTACGTCAAATCCAGGCAACCCATTGAAAGTCAACAAATAGATAGACCCCGAAAAGAGCAACACCCCCACTAGTGTAAGGATAAAAATTCGCTTTTTTACTGCGTCAGAGAAAAAAGTGGAAAGACCAACAAACAAAAGAAAAAACACGTGATACATTTGGTAACGCACACCTACCTCATACGAAGCAACCGCAGATTCACTGACAATTTTCTTTAATCCGTGTGCGCCAAAAGCACCTAAAACAATACCTAATGCTCCTAGTAATGTTGCCGTTATAATAATTTTTCGTCCCATCTATTTTTACTTCGAAGATACAAATTATCCCGCAAACACACGAAATGAATGAACGAAAATAAATCTACACATTTTATCCCTACACAGAAATAAAACATTCGCATTAAAAGAATTATCGAAACATTTTTCTTTTTCCTTCGCCACATTCAATTTTAGTCTAGAGCTTCTTATCCTGAACGTCGGAGTTTCCTTTCTACAAAAGAGCCTTTTATTTCACTTTTACTCGTAACGTTACCTATTTTATTGTCGTTCGCCACGCAGAGTTCGCATTGCTTATATCCAACATCCTCTTTCTCCCTTCCTCCTATTTAACCAAAATTTTTTTAGCGAAATTTATCCCCTCTCATTATATATTTCATTACTTTCGTAACTCGTAAAACAACCAAAAACAGAATAATGAAAGAAATATTAATCGTAGGCGCTGGCCGTTCTGCCTCTTCAATGATCAAGTATTTACTTGAAAAATCTACGACAGAAAACCTTCATTTAACCATCTGCGATTTATCTTTAGCACTTGCAGAGAAAAAAGCAATGGGACATCCGAATGCTACGGCAAAGGAATTTGATTTATTTAATACAGAACAAAGACAAGAATTGGTTCAACAATCTGATATTGTCATTTCAATGCTTCCCGCAGCATTACATATTGAATTGGCCAAAGATTGCGTTCGCTTTAAAAAACACTTGGCTACCGCCTCTTATATTAGTCCGGCTATGGCTGCGCTAGATGAAGAAGTGAAAGCAAATAATCTAGTGTTCATGAACGAAATAGGGCTAGATCCGGGAATTGACCACATGAGTGCGATGAAAATCATACACGAAGTGAAAGATAAAGGAGGAAAAGTTATCTCTTTTGAATCTTTTTGTGGAGGATTAATGGCGCCTGAATCAGATAATAACTTATGGAACTACAAATTCACTTGGAATCCGCGTAACGTAGTGTTAGCAGGGCAAGGTGGTGCAGCTAAGTTCATTCAAGAAGGACAATACAAATACATTCCGTACAACAAAGTATTCAGACGCACTGAGTTCTTAAATGTAGAAGGTTATGGCAAATTTGAAGCTTATGCAAACCGCGATTCTTTAAAATACCAAAGCGTTTATGGCTTAGATGATGCTAAAACAATCTTTAGAGGTACGATTCGCCGTGTTGGGTATTCTAGAGCATGGAACTTATTTGTTGAATTGGGAATCACAGACGATACGTATGTAATTGACCATTCAGAAACCATGTCCTACCGCGAGTTTATCAACTTGTATTTACCGTATCATCCAACAGATACAGTGGAGACGAAATTGAGATTGGCGTTAAACATTGATCAAGATGATATTGCATGGGAAAAGCTATTGGAATTAGATCTTTTCAATCCAAACAAAATTATTGGTTTGAAAAACGCAACTCCCGCACAAATTCTAGAAAAGATATTAGCTGACAGTTGGACATTGGATCCTGAAGACAAAGACATGATTGTGATGTATCACAAGATTGGCTATGAATTAAACGGAGAGAAAAAACAAATTGACTCAACGATGATTTGTATTGGAGATGACCAAACGTATACAGCCATGGCAAAAACAGTTGGTCTACCGCTAGCTATTGCCGCTTTAAAAATTCTAAAAGGAATCATCAGCACACCAGGGGTACAAATGCCTATTGAAGAAGAAGTTTACGCTCCAATTCTAAAAGAACTAGAAGAAAACGGCATCGTTTTCAATGAAAAAGAAGTTGAATATCAAGGATTTTAATACACAAAAGGTCTAAAGCAATGCTTTAGACCTTTTTAATTTTATCGATTTTTTATTCCGTTTCTTTCTTATGAAAAGTAAGAATATATCCATCCTTTTGCGTAAGCATTAATTTATCTTCTTCGATTCGCATCCTATACCTCCCTAATTCATTGATTTGAAGCACCTCACTTTTTTCCCACTCAAAATCATAGCGAAAATAGTACATTAATGAGCTGGATTTGATCAGCTGATCAAACTTTTCATCCCTTAAATCCACTTCATTAATTACTGTAACCACATCCCCCTAAGCGCCCTTTTATCTAGATCTGAAATTTTAAGATACTCAGAAGGTATAATTTTCTTCATAGTGTAAGTTAGTTGTTCTTCATTCGTTTACGGAGTCAGCACGTTCTCTTTAGATTCAATAAACTAAAAATCATCTACATTTATTACAAATTTAACAAAACAAACAATTTATACCTCATTTCTTTTACTTTTGTATGAGCTATAAAATACTCACACCTTGTATATTGTAAAAGATGAAATGTTATAATTTAAAACACACCGTATTTTCTATATTATTTATCCTAATTAATTTCCTCTACTTACTTAAATATGGAACGAAATACAACATACCTCTTCTGCCTATAACCATTGGTTTTACAATCCTTCAACTGTTTTTTTTAGGAGGGAAGGCGATTATATATAAACTACTGTCAAAATTAAATAGCATAATTTACATCGTCTTCGTTTGCATTATACTTGGTGGGATTCTGTTTCTTACCAAGTCTGTAGATCGATACGCCTTAAATGTAGATCGATGGTCCGCTATGGAAGTAGCCATTCGCGCGATATTTTCAGGTGAGTATCCCTATACTGCTATTGATCACTTAGGTGGAAGAACCTCTAATTTCCCAGGCTTGCTATTAATTGGTATTCCCTTCTATCTGTTAGGAGATGTGGGATATTTTCAGGCTTTCTCTTTTCTAGTACTCGCTTTTACCCTTCATAAAGTTTTTAAGCGTCAACAAGCGTTTTACATCCTCTTACTTGTAGGTCTATCTATTCCTTTTTGGTACGAGGTTGTCGTTATTAGTGACTTTATGTCAAACATGATTCTTGTTCTCTGCTTTATTATGTTATGGAACCATTATTTTAAACAAGAAATCTATAAGAAAGAAATTGGTTTAGCTATTGGGATTAGTATTTTAGTACTAACAAGAGGTTTTGCTTATATCCCCCTTGTCTTATATTTCTTTGCTCCATTCTGTCAGTTGAACATTAAAACACAGCTAAGATTCTCCGTTAGTTTTCTTATCTCATCCATTCTACTCCTCCTAGTTGTATTTTATACAGTTCCCGATTTAGAAACTTTTAAAGCATACAATCCTCTTGTATTACAAACGTCGTATACGTCAATTTACCATATACTGTTTGTCTTTTTAGCTCCCTTAATTTTGAGCTTTTATATCAAAAAATTTACTGATGATTTTTTCTTTTACACATTACTTATTGCAGGAACTTTGAGTATAACCTTGTTTATTCAATTTTGGAATCGCGTCGGTTTTACTGAACTTCTGCACAATAGTGTATTTGATCTCGCCTATCTCGCTTATATCTTTCCTCTATTGTGGATTTTATTAACTAACCCTACTCCAAAATAGAGGCAATCAATTTCTTGGTATAAGGTGTTTGAGGATTAGCATACAAGACATCAGCTTCCCCCATTTCTTCCACTTGTCCTTTATTCATAACAAGGACTTGATCTGACATATACTTCACTACAGCCAAATCATGAGAAATAAAGATATAGGTAAACTGATACTTTTCTTTTAGCTCATTGAGTAAGTTCAACACTTGCGCTTGAACAGAAATATCCAAAGCAGAAACAGATTCGTCGCAAATGATCAATTTAGGATTTACGGCAATAGTACGCGCAATTCCAATGCGTTGCCGTTGACCTCCCGAAAACTCATGCGGATAGCGATCAAAAGCTTCTGCTGTTAATCCCACTTGCGTTAAAAGGTCGAGTACTTTTTGTTTTTTCTCCTTTTTATTTCCGAATAAACCGTGTACGATCATGGGTTCCATGATTGCTTGTCCAACTGTTAACTTGGGGTTTAAGGAAGAAAAAGGGTCTTGAAAAATAATTTGGATATCTTTTCGCAAGGCTCGAAGGGCTTTACCGCGTAAGTTAGTGATATCCACTCCTTGATAAAAAATAGCCCCTGATGAAGCGGGATCTAGTTGTAGGATAGCATTTCCCAAGGTCGATTTTCCACAACCACTTTCGCCCACCAAACCTAGTGTTTCTCCCTCGTACACTTCAAAGTTAATCTGATTCAAAGCGCGGAAGGATTTCTTACCCCATAATCCGACGCTAGAAATATAATCTTTATTCACGTCTTTCACCACTAAAAGCGGAGGATTAGCATAAAGCTTTTGGTGTATTTGCTGGCGTTCTTCTGTTGAGATCACCTCTTTTGAAACGCTATTCTCAACGAAATCGCGAATCGTAGGTAAGCGTTTTAATCGTCTTTGGCTAGATGGACGAGCGGCTATCAAAGCCTGTGTATAACGTTCTTTCGGTTGACTAAAAACCTGAGAAGTTGGTCCTTTTTCCACTGCGTTTCCTTGGTACATCACCATAACCTCATCGGCAATACTAGACACTAAACCGAGGTCATGCGAGATAAAAATCATAGCCATTTGCGTTTCCACTTGCAAGGATTGTAGCAATTGAATAATATCTTTTTGAACTGTTACATCCAGTGCCGTTGTAGGTTCATCGGCAATGAGGATAGTAGGCTTACAAGCAATCGCCATGGCAATGACGATGCGTTGTTTCTGCCCACCCGACATTTGGTGGGGATACTTGACATACGCTTCTTCTGGTGCCGGTAATTTCACTTGCTCAAAAAGTTCAAGTACTTTTTTCTTGAGCGCGCTCCCCTTTAGATCGCTATGTAAACGCAACATTTCTTCTACCTGATCACCACAACGCATCGAAGGGTTTAGCGCACTCATGGGTTCTTGAAAAATCATAGCGATTTTATTTCCACGGAGGTGACGGTACTCTTTCGCTGTATAAGAGGTTAAATCCTCCCCTTCAAAACAAATTTTTCCTTCAATTTTACTTTGATTTTCAGGAAGCAAGCGCATAATTGCCAAAGAGCTAACCGATTTGCCCGAACCAGATTCTCCGACAATGCCCAAAATCTGATTAGGGTAGAGTGCAAAAGAAACCCCGTGAACAATGGTTTTCCAATCCTTGTTCTGTTTAAAACTAACGCGGAGATTTTCAACGCTAAGCAGTGGGTGCTGGTCTGACATAAGTAAACATATAAAGTGTCCTCAAACAAAAATAAGATAATTAATTGTGATTTCACGTGCGATTATAGGCTCTACCAACAATCGCACATGAAATCACAATTAAAAGACAAATCACCACCATACTAAGCCACATTTACATGATCATATTCCTTTACCAAGGTAACAATAGTTGGCGTTTGCTGTTTGAAATTGGCAAATACAGGACAGGTTGATTTTACCGCATCCATCCATTCTTTCAACACTACAATGGACGCCGTTGATGTTGGCTTGACAATCACGTCAATTTGTCTAAACGCACCCGCATTTAATCCTCCTTGTTGCTGACTATCGCGCAACTCCCCACTTACTTCAATTTGAATAGATTTTAAATCTACATTCAGTCTAGAACCCAACAGATTCCCTACTGCATGGATACTTCCCGCTAATTTAGCTAAGAGCAATTCTTCTGAATCTACTTGCGTTTCTTTGACTAATTCTTTTCCATCTCGAACGGTGAATGAAAAGTTCGCTGTTTTGATGGCTAATTGACTTTCTCGAACTGAGAACCCCAAGACTTTTACTACTTTTTTACTCATTTTACTTTTTACTTTTTGTTTTCATCACGACACTTTACCTCAAAAAAAAAGTCCTTTTGGTCGTCGTACGTTACCAAAAGGACTTGAAATATTACATTGAATCTATATTTTAATTTAAAAACACAAGGATTCTTGCTTCAGTTCTGGTAACGAGCGATTAGGCGAATGTTTAATAAACATCCACATATAGCATAATGGGTTCGATAAATACTGAATTTGTGTTTTCATTGGATTAAAAAAAAAGCCCCTGTCAATCAAACAGAGGCTTTCGTATATAGTTACTATTACTTTTCACATTTAAAATAACAATACCAACTCATTCACCTCTTGTGCTGAACACCACATTGATTTATGAAAATAAAGTTGAATTGTTAACATTGTATATTTTTCTCTGATTTTTACTACATACAAAGCTAGAAATTATTTTTTTATTAAAAGCAAGTTTTTCAATATTTTTAACGCCTTTTTTTAAACAGAAATTAATTCATCTTCTGTTAAACGCTGTTCTCCTTTTAAACGCAGCACAATTTGAGCAACCGTAATGACATCTTTTTCACAATAACGTGCAATGCGATCAACATCTTGCTCTTGGTAGTAAACTTTGGCAACATCGGCTCCGTTAATATCATCTTTTGGAGAGGGTATCTGTAGTATATGAGCTAACAGTTTAAGAGAAGTATAGTGTTTATAATCTCCGAATTTCCACATTTCCATAGTATCTAAGTGCGGTACCTCCCAGGGTTTCTTCCCCATTAAATTTAATTTAGCAGGAATTTTCAACCCGTGAACAATCATTCGACGTGCGATATAAGGAAAATCAAACTCCTTGGCATTGTGTCCACACAGCAAATGTTCACTTCGATTAAAGTGCGTATTTAAAAGATTGGAAAAATCGTGTAGTAGTTGTTTTTCCTCTCCGATAAAAGACGTCGTTCTAAACTGACGTTCTCCCCTTTTGTACGTAAAATAGCCCACAGAAATACAAACTATCTTACCAAATTCAGCCCATATACCCGCATGGGAATAGAACTCTTCTACTGGAATTTCCCCTTTGCGCTGATAACGCGTTTTTTCTTCATACAATTGTTGTACTTCTCCGTCTAATTTATTGAATTCGCTTTCCTGGGGAACGGTTTCAATATCAAGGAATAAAATATGAGATACGTTTATTTGCTCTATCATCTTTATTTATTTCGTTGGGCTAACATTTCATAAGCTTCGTCAATATAGGTATACAAATCGTTGCTATGCGGATCTTCTTCCGTTTGTAAGCCTTTGATATGCCCCAAGCGAACGATAATCACATTGTCTTTAGGCGAGACAATCGTAAACTGTCCTAAATGTCCGCGCATATAAAAGAAATCTTGTCCGTGGTAGTTTTTCAACCACCATCCATACCCATACTCTGGGCTAGATTCAAATCGAGGCTTGATCGATTTCGCCACGAAGGCACTATCGAGAAGTTGTTCACCTTTCCATTTGCCCAAATCTTTATACAGTTTTCCAAAACGCGCAAAGTCTCTTGCTCCACTGGTAAAACAACAGTAAGATTTTTCGATCCCATCACCTTGGTGATCAATTTGCCATAGCGCATCATGTTCTGCCCCCATGGGCTTCCAAAAATAATCCGAGACATATTCCGCTACTGTTTTACCTGTCGCCTTTTCTAAAACCATCGCCAACAGCTGTGTGTCTCCACTTTTATAAATAAAGTTTTGTCCTGGTTTCTCCTTTATTTCTAGTCCGAGCATCACCTTTCTCAAATCTTTGTCGAAATACGCTTGAGTGACCACAGAAAACGGGCTATAATAGCCTTCATCCCAATCCAAACCAGAAGCCATCGAAGACAGATCGCCAACGGTTACTTCGTCTTTGTATTGGCCTTTTAATTCGGGAAGATACGCAATTACTTTATCGTCTAAACTTTTAATTTCCCCTCGTTGTAACGCTTTTCCTAAAGCTGCGGATACCACACTTTTCGCCATAGAAAAGGAATTAGTTTTACTATTTGCCGTATAACCATCATAATAACTTTCATGCCAAATGCTATCATTTTTAATGATTAAAAAAGCGATCGTCTGCAATTCTTTATGAGTATCTGCTAATACTTGAGTAGGCGCTACGGCATTGTAATCCTTTGCCATCGGCCAAGGCTGAGCTTCACCTGCTAGAATATCTCGCGTTGGAAAATAGTGGTAATCATCTAAGAAAGCCGTCTTATATCCATTAAAGTAAATCGTACGCACGGCTGTAAACAAATAATCCACTTTAAATACGTAGGCCAAAACAACAACTGCTACACAAGCAATGAGCAACCCTTTTAAAAATTTCCAAAATATTTTCATAACTATTCGTTCTTGTTTGTAGTTAAATTTACCATTTTTTTCGCTTCGTTTACAGATTCCTTCTTCAATAGGATAAAATCGCTAAAAAGACCTTGAATTAGTAAAAGCCTTTTATCTTTGCAGAATAAATTCCCCAATTAAATTTGTTATACCTATGCACTTTATATCTAAAGAATTAGAAGATTACGCGGCGAATCACAGCGAAAACGAACCGGCATTACTCGCTCAACTTGACAAAGAGACCCATCAAAAAGTCCTCCAACCCAGAATGTTAAGCGGGCATTTTCAAGGGCGTTTTTTGAGTATGATTTCCAAGTTAGTCAACCCAACCCACATTTTAGAAATAGGCACTTTTACAGGGTATGCAACCTTGAGTTTAGCAGAAGGTCTACGCTCAAACGGAACTTTAGACACGATTGACGTCAATGAAGAGCTATACGATTTTCAACGCAAGTATTTTGATCTGTCTCCCTATGGAGAACAAATAGTACAACACGTTGGAAGTGCATTAGACATTATCCCTCAACTAGACAAAAAATACGACTTGGTTTTCATCGATGCAGATAAGAAAAACTACAGCAATTATTTCGAATTGGTGATTGGCAAAATGAACCCTGGAGGAATTATTCTTTCGGATAACGTATTATGGTCCGGAAAAGTAATTGAAGAAATAAAAGCCAACGACAAAAGTACGATTGCCTTGGATCAGTATAACAAGCTACTAAAAGAGGATCCTCGAGTAGAAACCATTTTGCTACCTATACGAGATGGATTAACGGTATCGAGAGTACGATAAAAAAAGGGATTTGGTTTGACCAAATCCCTTTTTACTATATTAATTTATCGTTGTATTTTCTTTCAATCCACAAGAAAATTTGATAGAACATCGTTCCTGACAACAAGCCAAAGCAATAGCCAGCAAGAATATCAAATGGAAAATGCATGGTCAAGTAGATTCTACTATAAGCAAATAGTAGCGGGAATATAAATACCAAATAGGCATGTTTATAATACCTTCTCAAGACCATAAACATAAACAACATATTAGCCATGGAATTTGAAGCATGTCCTGAGAAAAAACTCAAAGTTGAACTACATTTCACAACGCGAATCAAGGCTTGAATATCTTCTGTATTACACGGTCTTGGTCGAGCTACAGTATATTTTACTAAGTTAGTCATTTGATCCGTAAACGCAACTAAACCAGCTAACAACAAAATAATTAGCCCTAGTTTTTTAATAGACACTTTTTTATAGGTTAAATAAACCAACAGCAGAAAGAAAGGAATCCAATTGAATTGTTTCGTAATAAACAACCAAAAAGGATCATAAGTCTCGCTTCCTAATCCATTAAAAAATATCAGTAGTTCCTTATCTAGCTGTATGAGTTGATCTAACATTAATTCCTTCTTTTAATTGGCCCTGTAATATTCTCGATATCCTCTTTTTGTTTTTCAATTTCCTGTTGAATATCTTTAATCGGGTTAATATCTGCATTTAAATCTAACGCGTCTTCAATATCTTTTTTAATACCTGATTCTTCTGCACTTTTATTGATCTCGCTTTTAATATCGTTGGTTGCATTTTTTATCTGTGTCATAAACTTACCAAAAGCTCTTGCCATTTCTGGAACTTTATCAGAACCGAAAAGCATTAAAATGACTAATATGATAAAAAAAAATTCTCCTCCTCCTATTCCAAACATAACGCTGTTTTTAATTAAGATACAAATCTACAAAGTTTATTATTTTTTAGTTGCTTTCTGCTGGTTTAAATTTACTTACTCTATTGTTAAATTCATCTGCTGAGATTCTTCCTTTACTTTATCGCCTAATAAATCCAAAAATTCTAAAGCCAAAACTCCCGTTCTAGAAGAGATCTTATCTTTTTCAACAATACTTGCATTCAAATAACCAGACATAATATCATCATCCGAAACATAATAAGCAAAACCAACTACATAATCTTTAGGAATACTGTAATCTTTAATTAATACATATTCATCCATTATATCCAAAAACTTCTCTTTTCTCATTTCTTGCTTTTCGTACTTCAATGCTTTTTTCAACATAGCAGTACGTCCACTAATCCAATTGACAATTGCACTGACAGGAATAATTCCCGATCCTGAAGTAGCTGTATATAATCGACGTTCTGCAGGTGTATAACGTCTAGCACCTTCAGGAACTAACCCTAAAGAAGAAGAGGAAATACGAGTAATAACAATTTCATTTAACTGTCGATTGAGATCATTCGGTTCAAGCGGAATTAAAACAATATCGCGTTTAAAGTCGATATCATCTAAAACATAGCGATAACCAATAAAAAGAGGACCTGAAAACATCAAGGTATCCATTTCTTGTGCTTGAATAGAAAAATACCCTCCTGGCTCAGTAAGCAGCGCATCTCCTGTATTGATATTTGAGACGTAAATGCCTTCTAGATCTTTGTTGCGCGACACAATTTTACCGTGTAAAGCAACCCTATCTTGGGCAAATACTACAATACCTATTATAAACAACAAAAAAGTTAAAACTAATTTCATCTACTAATATATTAATAAGGTCTGTAAAAATATCTTATAATCATAGAAAGCAAAATTTTAATCGTGTAAAGTTATGTTAAATATAAAATACCCAAAATACAAAGCCCTTTTTTCATTTGACGAATAAAGCCTACTTTTGTTACATCTAACAAAGTAAGCATGAGAAACATAATCATAGCGAGTACTTCAACGATTTACGATCAAAGTTATTTGGAGTACTTACTACCAACCCTACAAACCCATTTTACACCTGGGTCGACGATTGTATTTATACCGTACGCACGTCCTAGTGGAATCAGCCATGATGAATATACAAAAAAAGTACGAGAAGCCTTTGAACCCATCCAAGTTCAAGTAAAAGGGGTGCATGAATTTGACAACCCTAAAGAAGCTATCCAACAAGCAGCGGGAATTTTTACTGGTGGAGGGAACACCTTTTTGTTGGTCAAACAACTCTATGCGCATGATCTACTTTCTACCATAACTGAAGTCGTCAATCAAGGAACACCTTATTTAGGTTGTAGTGCAGGAAGTAATATCTGTGGCTTGACAATGGAGACCACCAACGACATGCCAATTACTTATCCTCCTTCCTTTAAGACTTTTGGATTTGTACCATTCAACATCAACCCACATTATTTAGATCCAATAGCAGGTTCTACCCATATGGGAGAAACGAGAGAAACGAGAATCAACGAATTTCACACGATTAACTCACAACCTGTTGTGGGATTAAGAGAGGGAAGTTGGCTAAGAGTTTCTGGTGATACAATTGTTTTAGAAGGAAGCTTAACGGCGCGTATTTTCGAACAAAACAAAGCTGCTTATGAAGTTGAGCCAAACACCGACTTAAGTACATTAAAATAAAAAAGCCTGCATTAGCAGGCTTTTCTTTTGGAGCGGAAGACGAGGCTCGAACTCGCGACAACCAGCTTGGAAGGCTGGAGCTCTACCAACTGAGCTACTTCC